>NZ_QHHQ01000010.1 GCF_003258595.1 Acuticoccus sediminis | reverse complement strand
CGTCGCCGGGGCCGCGGTGGGAGCCGCCGCCGCTGCCGCCGGGGCGATGAACGGGGCCGCCGCGGGCGCGATGATGGGCGCCGCCGCCGGCGTCGCCTTCAACCGGCCGCTGCGCGGGCCCGCCGCGCGCCTGCAGCAGCTCCAGCCCGCGCCCGGCACCGAGGCCCGCTACGAGGCGTCCGCCCGCGAGAGCGTCGGCCTGCAGGAGAAGATCGTCGACGATTCCGAGCCCTGGGACGAGGAGGCGATGGCCGCCGTCGAGCGCCGCGGCGCGCCCCATCAGGGGCTGGAGCCGATCGAGGAGGCCGAGCTCGCCGACGACTACGAGGACCTCGCCGGCGTCGACGGCATGGCCGAGGACGAGCGCTACGACGAGGAGCGCTACGAGGACGAGCCCGGGTACGAGGACGAGGCCGCCTACGAAGACGAGCGTCACGACGCCTCCCCGGAAGCCGCGCGCTACGAGGACGAGTACGCCGACGACGAGGACGGGGTGGACTACGCCGACGAGGAGGAGTTCGACGAGCCCGTCCGCCAGGCCTCCGCCGCCCGCGACACCCGCCAGACCGAGGCCTACGCGGACGACGGGGACGACTACGACGACGAGGACGACTACGACGCGCCTGTGCAGCAGGGCTTCGCGCGGGCGCCGACCGCCGTGGTCGACAACAGCCGCGTGACGCCGGCCGCCGAGCCGATGAAGCCCGGCCGCCGCGTCGTGAAGGAGGCGCAGCCGAGCTTCCTCAACAGCGGCGACTACGAGTTCCCGCCGCTCGCCCTCCTGACCTCGCCACCCGCCGACCGGCAGGACCGCGAGCTGAGCGAGGACGCGCTCGAGGCCAATGCCCGCGTCCTGGAAGGCGTGCTGGCCGACTTCGGCGTGAAGGGCGTCATCATCAACGTGCGCCCCGGCCCCGTCGTCACCCTCTACGAGCTGGAGCCGGCGCCGGGCATCAAGTCGTCACGCGTCATCGGCCTCGCCGACGACATCGCCCGCTCGATGAGCGCGGTGTCGGCCCGCGTCGCGGTGATCCCGGGCAAGAACGCCATCGGCATCGAGCTGCCGAACACGCGGCGCGTGACGGTGTTCCTCAGGGAGCTCTTGGCCTCCGAGGACTTCGAGCGCACCAAGCAGAAGCTGCCGATGTGCCTCGGCAAGACGATCGGCGGCGAGGCCGTCATCGCCGACCTCGCCCGCATGCCGCACCTGCTGGTCGCCGGTACGACGGGCTCGGGCAAGTCGGTCTCGATCAACACGATGATCCTGTCGCTCCTCTACCATCACCGGCCTGAGCACTGCCGGATCATCCTCATCGACCCGAAGATGCTGGAGCTCTCGGTCTACGACGGCATCCCGCACCTGCTGACCCCGGTGGTGACGGACCCGAAGAAGGCGGTGTCGGCGCTGCGCTGGGCGGTGCGGGAGATGGAAGACCGCTACCGCAAGATGGCCAAGCTGGGCGTGCGCAACATCGACGGCTACAACGCGCGCCTCAAGGAGAGCCAGCGTCAGGGCGAGCCGCTGTCGCGTCTGGTGCAGACCGGCTTCGACAGGCACACCGGCGAGGCGATCTTCGAGGAGGAGGTGCTCGACCTCGACCCGATGCCCTTCATCGTCGTCATCGTCGACGAGATGGCCGACCTCATGCTGGTCGCGGGCAAGGAGATCGAAGGGGCGATCCAGCGCCTCGCGCAGATGGCGCGTGCGGCCGGCATCCACCTCATCATGGCCACGCAGCGCCCGTCGGTGGACGTCATCACGGGCACCATCAAGGCGAACTTCCCGACCCGTATCTCGTTCGCGGTGACGTCGAAGATCGACAGCCGCACCATCCTCGGCGAGATGGGCGCCGAGCAGCTCCTCGGCATGGGCGACATGCTCTACATGGCGAGCGGCGGGCGCATCCAGCGCGTCCACGGCCCGTTCGTGTCGGACGAGGAGGTCGAGGACGTCGTGGCGCACCTGCGGTCGCAGGGCGCGCCGGAGTACCTCCACTCGGTGCTGGAGGAGGACGACGAGGACGAGGAGGAGGGCGGCGGCAGCGGCTCGACCGGTCTCGACGCGATGTCCGAGTCCGAGGACCTCTACGACCGCGCCGTCGCGCTGGTCCTGCGCGACCGCAAGGCCTCCACGAGCTACATCCAGCGCCGCCTGTCGATCGGCTACAACCGCGCCGCGACCCTGATCGAGCGGATGGAGAAGGAGGGCGTCGTCAGCCCCGCCAACAACGCGGGCAAGCGCGACATCCTGGTCCCGGCGGAGGGCGAGGCGGCCTGACGGCCCGCCTCGCGGCACCATCCGCCTCCGCCCTCGAGTCGAAGCGCCGGGCGCGACATGATGCGCCTCGTCACCTGGAACACGCGGGGCTTCGCCGCCCCGGAGGTCGTGCGCTCGCTCCACGCCGACGTCGCGATCCTCACCGAGACGCCGGAGCGCACCGTCGCTGCATTCGCGCCGAACGCACTGTGGCGCGGCGGTCCGACCGCGTCCCCCCGACGCAAGCCGACCGGGGTCGCGGTGGTCGGCTTCGGCGGCTGGTCGGTCGAGCCGTTGCCGGCCGTCACGGATCACCCGGTCTTCCTTCCCTTCCGCGCTGTGCGGGGCGACGAGGCGCTGCAGGTCGTCGGCTGCTGCGTGCGCAAGGGGCACACCGGCTCCGTCGCGAGAACGAGAACAGGTATTGCCGCGATCGATGACCTTGCGCCGTCGCTGGACCGGGAGCGCTGCATCTGGGCCGGCGACTTCAACATGCACGGGGTCGGCGGGGGACTCGCGAGGTCAAGGCCGTTCTTCGCGCACATTCGGGCGCTTGGCCTTCGAAGTGTGTGGCATGCGGAGCGGCGGGAGGAGCTTGGCCGGGAAAGTCGGCGGACCTTCCGGAACCACTATGGCGAGTTCACGATTGACTACGTCCTGACCCCACCCGGGGTCACCTGGACAAGCGTGGACATCGGCCAATTCGCCGCGTATGAGAAGCATTCAGATCATGTTCCCATCACGGTCACGTTGAGCCCGTCCGGCGCGGATCGGTCGCAGCCGCCGGCTCCGGTAGACCGTTTTCCAGGTTGACGCTCCCTTATTGCGACGTCGTCTATGCTGTCGGCAATGGTGACAGTTCGTTAAGGCTGTGACGTGATGGTTGCCGAGGGTCGGTCCGGTGTGCTCATTCACCGGCCTGACAGGCGAACCCTCGCAAACAGGGGTCGGCTCTCTTTCTCGGAGGACAGCGATGAAACCATTCGTTCGCAACGTACTTCTCGCCGCCGCCCTGGCCACCGCGCCGCTCGCGGCGAACGCACAGGCTGCCACCGACGAGGCGCTTACCGAAATCAACCAGTACTTCAACGGCATCCAGACCATGCGGGGCGAGTTCGTCCAGTTCGGGCCGGATGGCTCCCGGACCCAGGGACGCTTCGCGATCTCCCGCCCCGGCAAGGTCCGCTTCTTCTACGACCGCCCGTCATCGCTCGACATCATCGCCGACGGCACGTCCGTCGCCGTGCGTGACCGGCGCCGCAACACGCAGGACATCTGGCCTCTCTCGAAGACCCCGCTGCGCTTCCTGCTCGACAACACGATCGACCTCACCGCGGACGCGAAGGTGACGGACGTGAAGGTCGCGCCGGACCTCATCTCGGTGCGCATCGAGGAGGACACCGCGTTCGGCGAGGGCGCCCTGACGCTGCTCTTCGACTCCGAGACCAAGGAGCTGAAGCAGTGGAACGTGGTCGACGGCAAGGGGCAGGAGACGAGCGTGTCGATCTACAACGTCTCGACCGGCGTCGACGTCGATCCCGATCTCTTCGAGATCGACTACCAGCCGGTGATTGGTGACAAGCGTCGGTCCGGCGGTCGATGACCACCCGGAAGTTCCTCGTCATCGTCGATGACACGCCCGAATGCGAGCTGGCGATCATCTACGCCTGCAAGCGGGCGGCGAAGACGAACGCGTCCGTGGTCGCCCTGTGTGTGGCGGCCACCTCGGAGTTCCAGCACTGGCTGGGCGTCGAGAACCTGATGCGTGAGGAAGCCGAGCAGGAGGGCGAGGAGATGCTCGACCGCGTGCTCGCCAAGATGGCGCCGAAGCTGCCGCTTCAGCCGGAGCGCAAGGTCGTGATCGGCAACCGCATCGAGGGGATCCGCCAGGCGATCGCCGAGGACCCGTCGATCATGGTGCTCGTCCTCGGTGCGGCGCAGGGTTCGGAAGGGCCTGGGCCGCTGGTGAGTGCCATCGCTGGCGGGCAGGCCGGCGCCTACCCGGTGCCGATCACCATCGTCCCGGGCGGCCTCACGGAAGACGAGATCGACGCCATCGTCTGACCGGTCCCGCCGCCGGTCCTCGCCGTCCCGCGCGACGGCAGGCCCCTCGCCACCATGACATCGTTCCGCCGGTCGGGCGGCGGCGAGCCGCCCCCTCCGGTCGGTCCGCGTGCCCGGCCGGGAAGGCACACGGGCCGGGCGCCGCGGATCAGCCGAGCGCGGCCTGCGTCTCCGCCATCTTCGGCGCGAGCACGGCGGCCATGCGGGCGAGCCCCTCGCGGCACTCCGCATAGGGCGCCACGAGGGCGATGCGGATGCGCCCGACGCCGGGGTTGTCCGCCCCCTTGCCGGCCGCCAGCAGGCTTCCCGGAATGACCTTCACGCCCGCCTCGCGCCACAGCGTCTCGGTGACGGCGAGGTCGTCGTCGACCTTCAGCCACAGGCAGAAGCCGCCCGCAGGGGTGACCGGCCCGAACAGCGGGCCGAGGATCTCCTCGGCGGCGGCGAACTTCTCGTCGTAGAGGCGGCGGTTTTCGGCGACGTGGGTCTCGTCGTCGTAGGCGGCCGCCGCGGCCTCCTGCAGCGGCAGGGGCACCTGCGGGGCGATCTGGTTGCGCAGGTCCTTCATCGCGCCGATCACCTCGGTGTCGCCGGCGACGATGCCGACGCGCATGCCGGCGAGGTTGGACCGCTTCGAGAGGGAGTTCAGCATGATGAGGCGCTTCAGCACCTCCGGACGCTCGCGCGCCACCTCCAGCGCGCCCACCGGCGGGCCGGACGCCTCGCGGTAGATCTCCGAGTAGCACTCGTCCGCGAAGACGAAGAAGTCGTGCCGCTCCGCCCGGTCGAACAGGGCGTGCCAGTCGGCCCTGCTGGCGACGGAGCCGAGCGGGTTCGAGGGCGAGCCGAAGTAGTAGGCGATCGCGCGGTCGAGCGTCTCGGCCGGGATGGCGTCGAAGTCGGGCAGCGGCGAGGGGCCGTCCGGCGTGCGCACAGGCACGCCCTCCGCGCCGATGACGTGCGCGGCGCTCACGTAGGCCTGATAGTAGGGGTTGGCGTAGAGCACCGCCGGGTTCGACTTGCCGAGCCAGTCCCGCGCCGTCACCACCGAGAGGACGAGCCCTTCACGGCTCCCCGACAGCGGCAGGAGGGCGCCGGCCTCCCGGAACCAGCCGCCGAGCCTGTAGCGCCGGTCCAGCCAGTCGTGGGCGGCACGCTGGAAGCTGGCGTTGCCGGCGATGGGCGGATAGGGGCGGAACTGGTCCGCCGTCTCGGCGATCACCCGGGCGATGAATTCGGGCGGGGCGTGCTTGGGCGCACCGATCGAGAAGTCGATCGGCGGGGCGCCGGGCGGGATGTCGGCGAGGATGCGGCGGAGGCGGTCGAACGGCGATTGCGGGGCGGTCATCGCAGCGTGATGCGCTGTTTCTTCGGCCGCATCAAGCGTCATCGATCGAGCACCATCCACACCGCCGACGCGGCGAGCAGGAGCCCCATCGTGACGTTGAAGACGCGCAGCCGCATCCCGTGTCCGAGGATGCGCTGGAGAGCCGCGCCGGCCGCCGCCCAGCCGCTCGCCGAGGTGCTGCCGGAGACGACGAAGACGAGGGCGGTCGCCGCCGCCTCCCGCGTCGGCGCGAGGCCGGACGCGAACGTCGCCGCGACGCCGATCGACATCACCCACGCCTTCGGGTTCACCCACTGGAAGGCCGAGACGGTGAGGAAGCCGAGCGGGCGGGCGGCGTCCCTGGCGATGCCGACGCGCTGCGTGGCGATGCGAAGGGCGAGGTAGAGCATCACCACCAGCCCGACCCAGACGACGACGTCGCGCACGGCGGGCTGCGTGCGGAACACCTCGCCGAGCCCCAGCGTCACGATGAACAGCATGATGGGAAAGCCGATCACGACGCCCAGGACGTGCGGGATCGTGCGCCAGAAGCCGAAGGTGGCGCCGGAGGAGGCGAGCATGAAGTTGTTCGGACCCGGCGACCACGAGGTGGCGAGCGCGAACGTGATCAGGGCGAGGAGCGAGTCGGTGGAGAACGGCATGTCGGAGACTGTGACCGCGGAGCCGGCGTTGCGGGAACTGACGAAGGTAGCCCCCGACGTTAGCCGCTACCGCCCGTCCGGCCTAGAGCGCCCCGTCCGGGGCGGGACCGTTCCGGATCGCGAGACCTGACCAACCCGCGCGCGGCCGGGCCCGGCGCGGTCATGGCCGGCGGCCCGGCCGGAACCGGGCGCCGGTCGGCGGTCAGGAGGCGGCGTCGCCGCCGGAGTCGGCGCCCTCGACCGCGATGCTGTCGGCATGGTCCGGCAGGGCCGGGCTCTTCACGTAGGCCGACATCGCCGACACCAGCTTGTCGGCGAACTCGGCCGGATCGGAGGGGACGTCGCCGTCCATGATCTGCGCCACGCCGAGGAGGAGCCAGGCGGCATCGCCGATGGTGTCGGCCGCGCCGCCGGTCGCTGCGCGCGCCGAGAGCGTCTTGATCAGCGGGTGCGACGGGTTCAGCTCCAGGATCGGCTTGGCGCCGAGGCCCTGGCCCTGGCGGCCGACGATCTTCTCGAGCTGCAGGTCGTAGCCGAAGTCCGAAGCGACGAGGCAGGCGGGGCTGGTGGCGAGCCGCGTCGAGGTCTTCACCTCGCTGACCCGCTCGCCCAGCGTGTCCTTGATGAGGGCTGAGAGGGTGGCGATGTCGCTCGCCTTGGCCGAATCCGGCACGTGGCGCTTGTCGGTGACCGGGATCTGCTCGAGATCGGCCGAACCCTGCGTCACGGACTTGAAGGGCTTGCCCTCGAAGCCGAGCGCCGTGCGCACCCAGAAGGCGTCGACCGGGTCGGAGAGCAGCAGCACCTCGACGTCGCGGGCCTTGAAGCCCTCGAGGTGCGGCGATGCGGCGAGACGGGCCTGATCGTCGCCGACCGCGTAGTAGATCGCGGTCTGGTTGGGCTTCATGTCCTCGACGTAGCGGGCGAGCTTGCGGCCGCCCTCGGGGTGCGTCGTGGAGCGGAAGCGGGTGAGGGCGAAGAGCTCGTCGCGCCGTTCCGCGTCCTCGTAGATGCCTTCCTTGAGGACCGCGCCGAACGCGTCCCACACCTTGGCGTAGGTCTCCTCGTCGGTGTCGGCGAGCTTGCGCATCTCGGTGAGCACGCGGCGGGCCAGCGCGCTCTTCATCTGCGTCAGCGTCGGGTTGGTCTGCAGCATCTCGCGGCTGAGATTGAGCGGCAGGTCCTCCGAATCGACGAGGCCGCGCACGAAGCGCAGGTATGGCGGCAGGAGCTGAGCGTCGTCGGTGATGAAGACGCGGCGGACGTAGAGCTTGATGCGGCCCTTGCGGTCCGGGTCGAAGAGGTCGAACGGCTGCATCGACGGTACGAACAGGAGGCAGGTGTACTCCTGCCGCCCCTCGACGCGGGCATGCACCGTCAGCGCCGGGTCGTCGAAGGCGCCGGCGGTGAAGCGGTAGAACTCGGTATATTCCTCGTCGCTGATCTCGGACTTCGGCTTGGCCCAGAGGGCGGTGCCGTCGACGAGCTCACGTGTCTCCTCGCCCGCCAGCAGCTTGATCGGCACGGGGACGTGGGCGGAGTGGTGGCGCACCAGCCGCTCGATGGTGGCGGCCTGCGCGTATTCCTTGTGGTCGTCGCGCAGGGTCAGCTCGACGCGGGTGCCGCGCTCGGGCCCTTCCTCGGCGGGGGCGATGGTGAACTCGCCCGAGCCGTCCGAGGTCCAGCGCCAGGTTTCGCTCGAGCCGGCCGCGCGGGAGACGACCGACACCTCGGTCGCGACCATGAAGGCGGAATAGAAGCCGACGCCGAACTGGCCGATGAGGGCCTTGCCCTGATCCTTCTCCTCGAGCGCCTGGCGGAACTTCTCGGTGCCGGACCGCGCCATGGTGCCGAGGTGGTCGATCAGTTCGTCCCGCGTCATGCCGACGCCGTTGTCGGAGATGGTGAGGCGTCCGGCGTCAGGATCGGGGACGATTTCGATCGCAAGCGTGTCGCCGCCGGTCAGGCCCGGATCGGTCAGCGCCATCTGGCGCAGCTTTTCGCATGCGTCCGCGGCGTTCGAGATGAGCTCGCGCAAGAACACGTCCGGACTGGAGTAGACCGAGTGCACCATGAGGTGCAGGAGGCGGGCGACGTCAGCTTCGAAGGCGCGTGTTTCTGCTTGGCTCATCGTTTTCTACGTTGAATTGTTCGCACAGGTTGGACACATGCGCCCACGGCGGTGTGCAATCAAGAGGATTGCGCCTCGACGCCATCGGCGGCAGGGTTTGATGGCTAACTGTTCGTGGAGGCAGCCGATGGCGGACGGAGAGGACAGTCGGATCGTGGAGCTTCGGCCCCAATTGCCGGCGCAGTCGCCGGCGCGGAGCCCGGTGCCGCCGATGGTGGCGTTCCACAGGACCGAGCTGTCGCAGATCCTCAGGGTCTACGGACGCATGGTCGCTGCGGGTGAGTGGCGCGATTATGCGATGGACTTCGGCAGGGAGCAGGCCGTCTTTTCGATTTTCCGCCGCATGGGCGAGGTCCCCATGTACCGCGTGACGAAAACCCCGAAGCTGTCCAAGCGGCAGGGCATGTGGGCCGTGGTCTCGGGACACGGGCTGATCCTGAAGCGCGGTCATGACCTCGATTCCGTCCTCAAGGTGTTCGACCGCAGGCGCCTCTCCGTCGTCGGGGAGTGACGGGTGACCGCGATCGCGCGCCGGTCATGTGGCGGTTCCTGCTGGCCCTTTGGGTGACGGCGGTCCCGGCGGCGGCCCAACCTGCGGGCCTTCCGGCGCCGAAGGCTGACGGTGCGGTCCGATTTGCCACCTTCAATGCCGCGCTGACCGACGACGAGCCCGGAGGGCTGGTCGCCCGGCTCGAAGCGGGGGACGGACAGGCGCGCCTCGTCGCCGAAGTCGTCCAGCGGGTGCGGCCGGACGTCCTCCTCCTGCAGGAGCTCGACCGCGACGCCGGGGAGCGCTCGCTGGCGCTGTTCCGCGCGCTCCTCGAGGTCGGCGAGGGCGGGGCTGAGCCGATCCGCTACCCCTACGCCGTCTTTCCGCCGAGCAATACGGGCGTGCCGTCCGGCGTGGACCTCGACGGGGACGGGCGGGCCGGGGGGCCGAACGACGCGTTGGGGTTCGGACACCACCCGGGCCAGTACGCCTTCGCGCTCCTGTCGGTGCATCCCGTCGGCGAGGTGCGGACCTTCGCGAGGCTCCTGTGGCGCGATGTGCCGGAGAGCCTGATTCCGGCGGACTACTATTCCACCGCGGCGATGGCGGTGCAGCCGCTGTCCTCCAAGACGCACCTCGCGGCGCCGATCGCGGTCGGCGGCGCGACGATCACGGTGCTGGCGGCGCACCCGACCCCGCCGGTGTTCGACGACGCGCGGGACTGGAACGGGCGGCGCAACGCCGACGAGATCCGCCTGCTGGCAGCGATCCTCGACGGGGCGGACTGGGCGGTGGACGACGCCGGCGTCGCCGGACCCGCGGGCGGCACCGTGGACGTCGGGGCGGGCGGGGGTCATGCGGTGGTGATGGGCGACCTCAACGCCGACCCGCGGCGCGGTGACAGCCGGCCCGGCGCCATGTCGCCGCTGCTGCGCCACCCGCGCCTCAAGGACGTTGTGCCGCGGGGGAGCGAGGGGGACCGGACGGCCGATTTCGGCGGCGGGATGCGCGTCGACTACGTCCTTCCCACGCGCTCCCTCGAGGTGATCGGGGCGGGTGTCTTCTGGCCGCGCCCTCACGATCCGCTGGCGCGGCTCAACGCCGCGTCCGACCACCGCCTCGTCTGGGTGGACGTCCGCCTGCCTTAGGTGCTCCGTTAGGACCGAGGGCGAAACGGGGCGGGGGGCGTTGGCGATGACGGAAGACGTCGAGTGGCAGGACCATTACGGCCTGCCCCCGTTCGGCAACATGATGCAGCCCGGCCCGAACGCGGCCGAGAACTTCGTGCGGATCGGCAACGAGATCTCGGCCGGGATCCACGCCGCGCTGACGCGGCACTGCGGGCCGGACCTGAGCCAGAAGCGGATCCTCGAGTTCGGCTGCGGCATCGGCCGGCTGGTGATGCCGCTGCGGTACCGGCACGGCTACCCGAGCGACGCCTGCGACGTCAGCGGCTGGTGCATCGGCTACCTGAAGCGGGCGGTAAGCGACGTGCGGTTCCGGCAGACGCCGAACGACCCGCCGCTGCACTACCGGCCGCGGGTGTTCCACGCGCTCTACAGCGTCTCGGTCTTCACCCATCTGCCCTACGAGCGGCAGCGGCCCTGGCTCGCGGAGCTGCACCGCATCCTGCGGCCAGGCGGCATCGCGGTGGTGACGACCTCGGGTTACCGGGCGCTGCGTTACCGGCGCGAGCAGCGCCGCCAGCCCTACTGGACCGGCGTCTCGGACGAGGATCTGCGCACCCGCGGCATCATCTACTCCGACCATGGCGTCGACATCGCCAACCACGACGGCGTCGAGGACGCGTACGGCTACACGGCGCACTCCCCGGACTATATCCGCGACACCTGGTCGGACATCTTCGAGGTGGTGGAGCAGATTCCCGCGGCGGCCGGCCTTCAGGACATCAATGTGCTGCGGCGCGCCGTACAGGGCGGCAAGGCTGGCGGCGCCGCATGAGACACGGGTTATAGGCTCCGGCATACAGGCGGTTGCCGAGCGGCGTTGTGGCGAGGCGGCGGTACGCCTATGTTCCGGGGAGACTTCGCGGCGGCCTTTGAACCGCCTGGGGAGAGAGAGATCGATGTTCATTCAGACCGAAGCCACACCGAACCCCGAGACGCTGAAGTTCCTGCCCGGCAAGCCGGTCATGGACGCCGGCGTCCTCGACTACACCGCGCCGGAGGATGCGGCCTCCTCGCCGCTCGCCCGCCGCCTGTTCGCGGTGGAGGGCGTCACCGGCGTCTTCCTGGGGTCCGACTTCATTTCCGTATCCAAGGACGCGACGCCCTGGCCGCACCTCAAGCCGGCCGTGCTCGGCGCGATCATGGAGCACTACCTCTCGGGCGACCCGGTGATCGAGGACGGCGCCGTGGTCGAGGCGACGGCCGACGGTGAGGAGGACTTCCTCGAGGAGGACGCCTCCACCGTGGCGATGATCAAGGAGATCCTCGACGAGCGGGTCCGCCCGGCGGTTGCCGGCGACGGCGGCGACATCATCTTCCGCGCCTACCGCGACGGCGTCGTCTCGCTGGCGATGCGCGGGGCCTGCGCGGGCTGCCCGTCGTCGACGATGACGTTGCAGATGGGAATCCAGAACCTGCTGAAGCACTTCATCCCCGAGGTCCGCGAGGTTCGCCCCGTCGCGTGACCTTCACGCTCGCCATCGACACAGCCCTGGCGCATTGCCAGGCCGCGCTCATCGACGAGGCGGGACACGTCGCCGCCTACGCCGGCGCACCCGCGCAGGGTGACGCCGAGGCGATCGTCGACCATGTCGCAGCCGTTCTCGCCGAGGCGGGCGCCAGCTTCGACGACGTCGCGCGCGTAGCGGTCACCGTCGGGCCGGGGTCCTTTACGGGCGTTCGCGTCGGCGTCGCCTACGCGAAGGGTGTCGCGTTCGCGCGGCAGATCCCGGCGGTGGGCGTCACCACGCTCGAGGCCATGGCGCACATGGCCGGCGGCTCGGTCCTTGCGGCGATCGACGCCCGGCACGGCGCGGTGTTCGCGCTCCTCTCGGTGGAGGGGCCGATCAAGATGAAGCGGATGGCCGTCGACGAGGCGCTGGAGCTCGCCAAGGACGTCGGCGCCGGCGTGGTCGGTCCGGCGGACGCCGTGGCCGCGCTCGGCGAGGGCGAGGTGATCGAGCGGATCGACCTTCGTGCGGTCGCCGCGCTGGCGGGCGGGGACCCGGATGGCCGGGAGCCCACACCGCTCTATCTCGCGCCCGTCGACGCCCGGCCCCAGACGCATAAAGTTCTGGCGCGGGCGTGATGGTTGTGGCCAACTCTCAGGATGCGGTTGAAGGCTCTCCCTCTGTGATCATGGGGCTATTCTCGGTCCCCCGCGCGGTCGATACCGTGCGCCCGTCCGACTACGACACACTGGAGGAGATCCACGCGGAATCCTTCCTCGCCCCCTGGTCGGCAGACGAGATGGCGGCGCTGAACGACGGTCCGGGCGTCACCACCTTCGTCGCCCGCCGCGTCAGCGCGACGTCGAGCCGCCGGCCGATCGGGTTCATCACCGTGCGCCGCGCCGCGGACGAGGCGGAAATCCTGACCATGGCGGTCGCGCCACGGCAGCGCCGGTCCGGCGTCGGCCGCCTGTTGCTCGACCGCGCGCTGCGCCATCTCTATGCCGAGCGCGTCGCGGACGTGTTCCTGGAGGTCGACCCCAGCAACACCTCCGCCGTCGCGCTCTACACCAGGGCCGGGTTCAAGACGGTGGGCGAGCGGCCGGACTACTATTCCAAGAGCGGGGGCGCCCGGCAAAAGGCGCTCACCATGAAACTGACGTTCAAACAGCCCGAGTTTCATGGGCTGCCCACAGGAGCCTCTGCCTAGTGTCGTTGATCCGCGCGGTTTTCGTGATCCTCGGCCTCATCGTGACATCGCTGGTGCTGATCCCCTGTCAGCTCGTCGCCATGGCGTTCGGCTGGACCAGGGCGCTGCGGGTGCTGCCCTGGTGGTGGCACCGCGCCGCGATCTGGCTCCTCGGCATCCGTGTCCACGTCCACGGCACCCCGTCGCCGGCGCGCCCGCTCCTCATCACCGCGAACCACGTGTCCTGGCTCGACATCACGGTGATCGGTTCGATCATGCCGCTCAGCTACATCGCCAAGTCCGAGGTGGCGGGCTGGCCGATCTTCGGCATCCTCGCCAAGCTGCAGCGCACGGTCTTCGTCGAGCGGGAGCGGCGGTCGAGGACCGGCGCCGTCGCGGGCGAGATTGCCGAGCGGATGGCCGGCGGCGACGTGATGGTCCTCTTCGCGGAGGGGACGAGCTCGAACGGCACGCACGTCCTGCCGTTCAAGTCGTCGCTCGTGGGCGGCGCGGCGAAGGCGATTGAGGCGGCCAAGGGTCAGGCGACGGTGCAGCCGCTCGCCATCAACTACACCCACCTCGACGGCATGCCGATCGGGCGGTTTTATAAGTCCCGTGTCGCGTGGTACGGCGACATGGAGATGGCGTCGCACCTGTGGTGGGTACTGCGGCATGGTGTCATCGACGTCAACGTGGCCTTCGGCGAGGCGGTGCCCTTCAATGGCGGCGCCGAACGCAAGGCCATGACCCGGACCGTCGAGGCGACCGTGCGGCGCCTGGTCGGAGAAGCGACGGCGGGACGGCTCAAGGAGAGCGACGCCGTGTTGGAGCCCCATTAGGACTGGCATGGAAAAGCGCGCCTTCATCAAGAGCTACGGCTGCCAGATGAACGTTTACGACGCCACGCGCATGGCCGATCAGCTGCGCGCGGCGGGCTTTCGTGTCGTCGACGAGGCGGAGGGCGCCGACCTCGTCCTCCTCAACACGTGCCATATCCGGGAGAAGGCCGCCGAGAAGGTCTATTCCGAGCTCGGCCGCCTCAAGGGCGCGGTGGGCGCCTCCGGCGAGCCGACGATGATCGGTGTCGCGGGGTGCGTCGCGCAGGCCGAGGGGGAGGAGATCATCCGCCGCCAGCCGCGCGTCGACTTCGTCGTCGGCCCGCAGGCCTACCATCACCTGCCCGACCTCATCGCCGAGGCGGGGAAGGGGGCCAAGCCGGTCGCGACCGACCTCGACGAGGACAAGTTCGAGCACCTCGCCCGCCCCAACCGGCGCAGCGTGACCGCGCGCGGCGTGACGTCGTTCCTGACGGTGCAGGAAGGGTGCGACAAGTTCTGCGCCTTCTGCGTCGTACCCTACACCCGCGGCGCCGAGGTCTCCCGGCCGATGGCGGACGTGATGGACGAGGCGCTGCAGCTCGTCGACGGGGGCGTGCGCGAGATCACGCTGCTCGGCCAGAACGTCAACGCCTACCACGGGGCGGACGGGAAGGGCGGGACGGTGACGCTCGCCGGCCTCGTCGACCGCCTCGCGGGCATCGAGGGTCTGGCGCGCATCCGTTTCACCACCAGCCACCCCAACGATATGGGTGAAGATCTGGTTTTGGCGCATCGCGATCAGCCCAAGCTGATGCCATACTTGCACTTGCCGGTTCAGGCCGGTTCGGATCGAGTCTTGAAGGCGATGAACCGCAAGCACACCGCCGCGCGCTATTCCGAGCTGATTGCCCGCATCCGCGAGGCCCGGCCCGATCTCGCGCTGTCGGGCGACTTCATCGTCGGCTTCCCTGGTGAGAGCGACGAGGATTTCGAGGCGACTATGACGCTGGTGCGCGAAGTGAACTATGCGTCCGCTTACTCGTTCAAGTATTCGCCGCGACCCGGCACTCCGGCAGCCAGCCGCGAGGACCAGGTCCCGGCCGAGGTCGCGAGTGAGCGGCTGCAGCGCCTGCAGGCCCTGCTGACGGCGCAGCAGAAGGCGTTCAACGCCGGCTGCGTCGGCCGACGGGTGCCGGTCCTGCTGGAAAAGGCCGGGCGCCGGAGCGACCAGCTGGTCGGCCGCTCGCCCTACCTGCAGCCGGTCCACGTCCCGGCGTCGGCGGGGGCGATCGGCGACATCGTGGAGGTCGCGATCACCGCAGCCGAAGGCAACTCGCTGTTCGGCGAGGTGGTCTCCGAACGGAGTGCAGCGGCTTGACGATGCCATCGGAGGTGGAGACCGTCACACTCGCCTTCGACGACAACCGGCTCGCCTCGGACCTCTTCGGTCAGTTCGATCAGCATCTCGCGGTGCTGGAGAACAAGCTCGACGTGACCACGGCCGCGCGCGGCAACGAGGTCT
Organism: Acuticoccus sediminis; assembly: GCF_003258595.1. Taxonomy (NCBI): domain Bacteria; kingdom Pseudomonadati; phylum Pseudomonadota; class Alphaproteobacteria; order Hyphomicrobiales; family Amorphaceae; genus Acuticoccus; species Acuticoccus sediminis. The sequence goes on along the minus strand of NZ_QHHQ01000010.1, from coordinate 171,012 downwards.
CGATCCAGGGCACCGAGGAGGCGTGCGCGCAGGCCCGGATTGCGTTGCAGCACCTGTATTCGCGCCTCAAGAAGGGGCACGACATCCGCATCGCGGACGTCGACGGCGCCGTTCGCATGGCGCGCGCCAAGGACCGCCAGCTGTCGCTGCCGTCCATCGACCATCCGCGCTCCGTCGGCTCGATCTCGACGCGCAAGAAGACCGTCGAGGCCCGTTCGCCGACGCAGAACACCTACATCCGCGCGATGGAGGAGAACGAGCTGGTGTTCGGCGTCGGCCCGGCCGGCACCGGCAAGACCTTCCTCGCCGTCGCCTTCGCCGCGCAGTGCCTCGAGCGGGGTCTGGTGGAGCGGATCATCCTGTCGCGGCCGGCGGTGGAGGCGGGCGAACGCCTCGGCTTCCTGCCCGGCGACATGAAGGAGAAGGTGGACCCGTACCTGCGCCCGCTCTACGACGCGCTCTACGAGATGATGCCGGCCGACAAGGTCGAGCGCGGTCTTCAGAGCGGCGTGATCGAGGTGGCGCCGCTCGCGTTCATGCGCGGCCGCACCCTGACGCACGCGGTCGCGATCCTCGACGAGGCGCAGAACACGACGTCGATGCAGATGAAGATGTTCCTCACCCGTCTCGGCGAGGGCAGCCGCATGATCGTCACCGGCGACCCGTCACAGGTCGACCTGCCGCGCGGCACCATCTCCGGCCTGCACGAGGCGACGCGCGTCCTGCACGGCGTCGAAGGCATCGGCCGCGTCCGGTTCCGGGCCGAGGACGTGGTTCGTCATGAGCTTGTCGCACGGATCGTGGCAGCATATGATCAGGAAACCGCGCGACAGGATGAACCGTGAGCGAAATGCTCGATGAGGACGTGACCGCTGGTCCCGCCTCGTTTCAGGCCAGTGTACGGACGGACGATACCCGCTGGTCGTCGATGGACCCCGTCGCAATCACCGACATGGTGCTGACGGCCATCGCAGCTTCGGGCAGCGCGCCGTCCTATAATGCTTCGTGTGATGTCCTCTTCTCCGACGACGCGGCGTTGCAGGACCTCAACACCCGCTTTCGGGAGAAGAACGCGCCGACGAATGTCCTCGCGTTCCCCTCGGGGGAGGCGGTGACGATCGGAGAACCGTGCTTTTTGGGTGGCATCGCCATCTCGTTCGACCGTTGTGATGCGGAATCGAAGGAGAGGGGGATTTCGATGACGGACCACACCACCCATCTGACGGTGCATGGCGTGCTGCATCTCCTCGGGTTCGATCACATGACCGACGAGGAGCGTGAGGAGATGGAGCGCGTGGAAGTAAGTTTATTGGCAGGGCTCGGCATTGCCGACCCCTATGAGGGGAGCTGAAGGGGCGCATTCTCGCGCCGAAAGGACCATGGCCGACGCTGATAGTCCCCGCGCGGCCGGACCGAACGGTCTGGTCGCCGCAAATCACCACCGCGAGTCCGAAGAACGCTGGTTCGACCGCATTCTGACGGCTTTCGGCCTTCGTGGAAACGAAGGCCTCCGCGAGAATCTCGCCCAGGCCCTCAATGATGAGGGGGGCGGAGAGGACGCGATGTTCAACGCCGAGGAACGGCGTTTGCTCCTCAACATCCTGTCGCTGCGCGACGTCCGGATCCTCGACGTGATGATCCCGCGCGCCGACATCGACTCCGTGCCCGAGACGATCACCCTCGGCGACCTCATGAAGACCTTCCGCGAGGCGGGGCATTCCCGTCTGCCGGTCTATCGCGAGACGCTCGACGACCCGGTCGGCTTCGTGCACGCCAAGGACGTGATGATCCGCGTCGCGCAGGAGGCGATGGACGAGGATGCCATCCGCCTCGGCAGCGTCGATCTCTCGCGACCGCTGTCGAAGATGAACATCATCCGGCCGATCCTCTTCGTGCCGCCGTCGATGCCGGCCATGGACCTCATGGTGCGCATGCAGGCCAACCGCACCCAGCTCGCCCTCGTTGTCGACGAGTACGGCGGGACGGACGGCCTCGTCTCGCTCGAGGACCTGATCGAGACTGTCGTCGGCGACATCGAGGACGAGTACGACTGGCCCGACGAGCCGACGCTGACGCGTACCGACGACGGGGCGTGGATCGCCGACGCGCGCGTCGACATCGACGACTTCCAGCAGGAGGCCGGCGTCACCTTCCCCGAGAACGACATGTTCGAGGACGTCGACACCCTGGGCGGGGTCGTGTTCGCCCTTCTCGGCCGGGTGCCTGTGCGCGGCGAGATCGTCACGTCCGATGACCTGCCAGGCGTGGAGTTCGAGGTGCTGGAAGCGGATCTGCGACGTATCGTGCGGGTCAAGGTCACGATCCACCAGGAAGCGCTGGAAGAGCGCTCGCACGACGCGGCCTGATCTTGCGGCCGCTCGACAAGGCGCGTCGCGGGCCCGGTCCCGCCGCGCCGTCCCGGGAGGAGGGCGCTGGCACCTCCGTCCCGCGTCTCTTTCGGTGGGCCTCGGCGCGGGTCGTGGCCGCCGTCCTCTGCGGCGCCGTCCTGGCGCTGACCCTCCCTCCGTTCGACATCCTCCCGGCGCTCGCCGCCTACTCCGGGCTCGCCCTTCTCGCGGCGGCGGGGGACGCGTGCGCCCGGCGGCGCATCTGGCACCGCGCGGCGCTCGGCGCGGCGTTCGGGTTCGGCTTCCACCTCGCCGGCCTCTGGTGGATCGGCGAGGCCTTCCTCGTCGACGCGGAGAAGTTCGGCGCGCTGCTGCCGCTTGCCGTCGTCGGCCTGCCGCTCCTCCTCGCGCCGTTCCATGCCCTCGCGGTTGCGCTCGCCGGCTTCGCGCCCCGGGGGTTCGCGCGCCGGACGGTTGCATTGTGCGCCGCGCTGGCGCTGACGGAGTGGCTCCGCGGCTTCGCCTTCACCGGCTTTCCGTGGAACATCCCGGCGGCGCAGATCTCGTCCTGGCTGCCGCTGGTCCAGCCTGCCGCGCTGGTGGGGGTCGCCGGGCTGGCGCCGTTCGCGGTGCTGCTGGGCTGCCTGCCGGCGCTCCTCCTCGCGCGGGAGTGGCGTGTGTCGGGCGCCGTTCTCGCGCTGACGGCCGTCATTGCCGCCTATGGCGCGAACCGCCTCACCCAGGAGGCACAACCGCTCGACGGCGCGCGAGTACGCATCGTGCAACCGTCCATTCCGCAGAACGAAAAGTGGCGGGCGTCGAGCCGGGCGGACATTTGGACAAGGCTGCTCGACCTCACCGCGGAGCCGGGCGAGGACGGGACCCGTCCGCCGGTCGTGGTATGGCCGGAGACGGCGCTGCCGTTCATCTACCGCACGCCCAGCCTGGAACAATACGACCTGGCGCGGGCGCTCGGGCCGGGCCGCACGCTGATCACCGGCGCGGTGGAGCTGGAGCGCACGGACGCGGGCGAGCGCGCCACCAATAGCATATTTGTCATCAACGAAGACGGCGAACGTATCGACCGGTACGACAAGGCGCACCTGGTCCCGTTCGGAGAGTATTTGCCCTTTTCGGGCGTGTTGTCCTGGCTGGGGCTGGATGCGCTCGCGGCAGGGTCGAGCGAGTTCGCCTCCGGGGACCCCCGCGATATCTTGCAGGTCCCGGGTCTGCCCGACGCTCGTCCGCTTATTTGCTACGAGGCGATTTTCGCGCAACCGTCGGGTGGTAATCGACCGAAGTGGATCGTCAACCTGACAAATGATGCCTGGTTCGGGGACACGCCGGGGCCGTACCAACACTTGCGTCTTGTCAGGCTGCGCGCGATCGAGTCCGGGCTTCCCACCGTCCGTGTCGCGAATACGGGCCTGTCGGGCCTGATCGATCCCTACGGACGCGTAATGAATGAAATTTTGCTAAACCAGTTGGCTTTTCGTGACATTTCGCTAAGTGAAAGTGTCTCGACGCTGTACTCGCGTGTGGGTAACGGGCCGTTCTTCCTGATCGTCGCCCTACTACTCGCGTGGGTTGCGTCGAGACGGCGGTTCGCGGGCTGACATAAGGCAATTCGTATAAATGTGTGGACGGGACAAGCCCGCCGCACTTCACGGATAACACTTTTAACTTGAGGCGACGCAACCAGGTAGGGTAAAGGTTGTTCGTCTCCCGCAACCCGAGGCGACCTTCGGGTCGGCAACGCTTCGATACTGTGTTGGAGCGCATCGTGTTTGAGGGGAATATGAAACGGGTTGAGGTCATGGCGCCGCGCAAACAGCCGAATCCGATCGATATTCACGTCGGTAGTCGTCTGAAGTTGCGCCGAACGATGGTCGGAATGACGCAAGAAAAGCTGGGCGACCAGCTTGGTGTGACCTTCCAGCAAGTCCAGAAATACGAGAAGGGTGCGAACCGGATCGGCGCAAGCCGGCTCCAGGAGATCGCCCGAATTCTTTCCGTCCCCGTCGCCTACTTCTTCGAAGACGCGAAGGACAATGCTCCCGAGCCGGACCGGAATATGGAATACGGTTTCGCCGAGGATATGACGGCCTCGTTCGACTTACCACAGGTTCCGAGTGGCGAAGCACACGCCCTGGCACGGGCGTTCAGCCGGATTTCGGACGCGCGAATTCGTCGCCGGATCATCGATCTTGTGGAGACTCTGGCTGACGGACAACGTCCGTAACCCACTGAGGGTTCAGTCACGTCTGTTATGCAACCTGCTCAATGGGTTGAAATTACATCGCTCTGTTGACGTAGACATGGCGATCTGATTGATGGTTGCGCCGCCCGCGATGGACCCCTTTCGCGGAGCGGTGCGTTGTGCGTTTTTCGCCAGCGCGTGTGTCCCCAGGGCGGCGGAGCCCCAAAACCCGGAAAGATACTCAATTGGCGCGGCAATCCTACTTGTTCTCGAGTGAGTCCGTCTCGGAAGGGCACCCCGACAAGGTGTGCGATCGGATCAGCGACGCGGTCGTCGATCTCTTCCTCGGAGAAATGCCCGAGGCGCGCGTCGCATGTGAGACCCTCGCGACCACCAATCGCGTTGTCATCGCCGGCGAAACCCGCGGTCCGGACTCCATTACGCCTGAAAAGATCGAGGAAGTCGCGCGCAACGCGATCCGCGATATCGGCTACGAGCAGGACGGCTTCCACTGGAAGACGGCGGACGTGGCCGTTCACCTGCACGCCCAGTCCGCTCACATTGCCCAGGGCGTCGACGCCTCCGGCAACAAGGACGAAGGCGCGGGCGATCAGGGCATCATGTTCGGCTATGCCTGCAACGACACGCCGGTCCTCATGCCGGCGGCGATCTACTACTCCCACCAGATCCTCAAGCGTCTCGCCGAAGTTCGTCACGACGGCACCGAGCCCAAGCTCGGCCCGGACGCCAAGAGCCAGGTCACGCTGAAGTTCGAGAACGGCAAGCCCGTGGCCTGCTCCTCGATCGTCCTCTCGACCCAGCACCTCGACGAGGACCTCACCTCCGAGGACGTGCGCGGCATCGTCGAGCCGTACATCCGCGAGGTGATGCCGACCGAGTGGCTGACCGACGACACGATCTGGTACATCAACCCGACCGGCAAGTTCGTCATCGGCGGGCCGGACGGCGACTGCGGCCTGACGGGCCGGAAGATCATCGTCGACACCTACGGCGGTGCGGCCCCGCACGGCGGCGGCGCGTTCTCCGGCAAGGATCCGACGAAGGTGGACCGCTCGGCGGCCTACGCCGCGCGCTACCTCGCCAAGAACGTGGTGGCCGCCGACATGGCCGACCGCTGCACGATCCAGCTGGCCTACGCCATCGGCGTGTCGCAGCCGCTGTCGATCTACGTCGACACCCACGGCACCACCAAGAACGGCCTCACCGACGAAGCCATCGAGCGGTCGATCGCGAAGTCCATGGACCTGTCGCCCCGCGGCATCCGTGAGACGCTGCAGCTCAACCGCCCGATCTACGCCCGTTCGGCCGCGTACGGTCACTTCGGCCGCGAGCCGGAAGCCGATGGCGGGTTCTCCTGGGAGCGGACCGACCTTGTCGAGGCTCTTCGCGGCAACGCCTGACATGGCGCTCGGCCTCGCAGACCATGCGCGGGGCCCCGGCGGGCCGGCAGCGTCTCCGGACGCCCGGCCCCCATCGGCCGACATCGACATCCGCACTGCCGAGCCGAGTGATCGCGCGACCGTTCGCGCGATCATCGTCGACGCGTTCGAGGGGCGGGAGGCCGTCATCGGTCGCCCCCCCGAGCCGCTGTCGCTCGACGTCGCGGACGCCATCGCCACCCGCACCGTGCTCATCGCCAGCATCGGCGGGGAGCCGGGCGGCGTCCTCGTCGCGCATGCGGAGGGGGACGGGGTGATCGACGTCGAGGTCGTCGCCGTCGCCAAGGCCTTCTCGGGCCGCGGCGTCGGTCAGGCGATGATGCGCCGGATCGAGCGGCATGCCCGCCGGTCGGGCGCGCGCATGCTGACGCTCTACACGACCGCCCGCGTTCCCCGGAACCACGAGTTCTATCGCCAGCTCGGCTTCCGCGAGGCGCGGCGCAGCGGCATGTCGACGTTCGAGCGCATCCACTTCGAGAAAACGCTGATCGGCCGGGTGCAGAAGGCGCCGGTGGAGGGCCTCTACGGCCGCCGCCGCGTCCACGGGCACAAGGTCGATGCGGCCTACGACAGCCTCGCGCTGGACCTCGCGCGGCCCGCCGATCTGGCGGCGCTCTTCGGGGACCGCCCGGTGCGGCTGGAAGTCGGCTTCGGCGGTGGCGAGCATCTCCTGCATCACGCCCGGACGACGCCCGGCATCGGCCTCATCGGCGTCGAGCCGTTCGAGACCGGGATGATGCGCACGGCCGCCGCCATCCAGGCCGAGGGCCTCGCCAACGTGCGCCTCTACATGGGCGACGCGCGACAGGTGCTGGACTGGCTGCCGGACGCCTCGCTCGACCGGGTGGACGTCCTCTACCCCGATCCGTGGCACAAGCAGCGCCACTGGAAGCGCCGGTTCATCTCGGCGGACGGGCTCGACCGTCTGGCCCGGACCGTGCGCTCCGGCGGTGTGGTCCGCTTCGCCTCGGACATTCCGCACTACGTGGACTGGACGCGGGCGCACGTCGCCACCCATCCCGAGTTCACGCTCGAGGCGGACCTTGCCGAGCCGTGGCAGGACTGGCCCGGCACGCGCTACGAGGCGAAGGCCTACCGCGAGGGCCGTGTCCCTCGCTACCTCACACTCGTCCGCCGCTGACGCGCTCGCCCGGTTCGGTTCGATCCGGGCGGGCTTTCCCCGCCCGGCGCTCCGACTCCCTCGCCGGGCTCCAGGCTAGGTCTTGAGGCGGGCGGCGAAGGGCATCGGCTCGATGGAGCCGATCCGGGTCGCCATCGTCTGCGCGCCCTGCGTCAGGCCGGCGTTCTGCAGCGCCAGCGTCACTTCGGTCACATGGAGGGCGAGCTCGGGCGACATGCGCGCCGGGCGGCCGCTCGCAATCGCCTCGAGGAGCTCGACCGGGCCGAGGGCGAAGTTCATGCTCGCCGCGCCCCAGCGGCCCTGCTTGCGGTGCGTCTCGCCGGAGAAGCTCAGCCGCCGGCCGACGGGCAGCTCGAGGATCCGCCGCCGCACGGTGACGCGCTTGTGGAAGCGCACCGGCGCCCCGTTCGCCCACGCCTTCTCCTGTTTCAGCACGCCCCGCTCGCCCACCAGCATGATCTCGTGGTTGTGCGGCGCGAGGATCGAGCAGGTGAGGCGCGCGATCACGCCGCTCTCGAATGCCAGGAGCCCGGCGGCGAAGTCCGGCGCCTCGCCCTCGCTCCCGGCGAGGCGGGCCGAGGCGGCGACTACCGTCCGGACCGAGCCGAACGCCTGCATCATCCAGCCGAGGTGATAGCCCGCGTGCTCCAGGGTGCAGCCGGTGGCGTACTCGTCGGCGGCCGGCCAGGGGGCGCCGCTCTCGCTGAGCCACCTGTCGGTCGGGGCCTGGCGGATGAAGCCGTCGTCCATCTCCGCGTAGGCGAGGCGGACGGGGCCGGCGACGTTCTCGCGCACCGCCGCGGCCAGAAGCTGCGCGCTTTCCCCAAGCTGGTTGCAGGGGGCGGCGCCGATGCGGAGCCCGCGCGACCGCGCAAGCGCGGCGAGGGCGTGCGCGTCCTCCATCGTCATCGCCAGCGGCTTCTCGCTGTAGACGTGGCGGCCGGCCTCGAGGGCGGCCCGGCTCACCTCGAAGTGGGCGGTCGGGTTCGTCAGGTTCAGGACGAGGCCATCCGCCGGGAGCGCCTCGAAGAGCGCCTCGCGGGACGGGAAGAGGGGGATCTTCCAGTGGTCGGTGAACGCCTTGAGCCGCTCTCCCCGGATGTCGAAGGCGCCGACGACCGTCACCTCCGGATAGAGCGAGAGGGAGCGCATGTAGAGGTCGGCGACGAAACCGCAGCCGATGATGGCGACATTGGGCAAGGCAACACTCTCGGCGGCTTGGAGGCCCCCGTCTGCCCGCCGGCGCATGGCCTGGCGAGAGCGGCGGGGCCGGAACGGCGGTCAGGCGGGCGAACGGCGGCTGGCGTCTTCCCAACGATAGAGCGGCAGGCGGCGGGATCGATAGGTGAGCTTGCCCCAGCGGCCGGCCATCGCGATGCGCTGCGCCTGCCGCTCGTCGAGGTCGCCCGCGACGAGCGCCTTCGCGTAGGGCAGGAGCCCGGCCGCGAGCTGGGCGATGGCCACCAGCGGCACGGTGAGCGCCGTCAGCCGTGGGCGGGGGCTGGTGAGGATCGTGACGATGGCGAACGACTGCCCGCCCGCCACCGCGCGCCGGGCGAGGTAGCCGATCTCGCAGCGGCTCGCGGGGATGTCGTCGAAGACCTTCGCGCCGGACATCCAGCCGAAGCGGCGGCCGGCGCGGTGCATGCGCGCCATCAGCAGAAGGTCCTCGCCGCCGTTGGCACCGAGGTAGAAGTCGAATGGCGCGTCCTCGGCCAGCATCGTCTCGCGGCGGAAGACGGTGTTGGAGGTGGCGAGGACGAAGCCCTGGCGAAGCCGCGCCGCGCGGCCCGGCGCGACCTCCGCCCCGTCGGGCAGCGTCGAGGCCCGCGTGAACATCTGCCGGGCCACGAGTCCGGCGTTGTCGGGGGCCGCGAACACCGGCTCGAACGGGCCGAAATAGACGTCGTGGCGGTGCCGGCGGAGCGCCGCCGCGACCGTGGCGAGCCAGCCCGGCGTCACCTCCTGGTCGTCGTCGAGGAAGGCGACGAAGGGGGCGGTCGCCCGCGCGACGGCGGCATTGCGCGCCACCGAGATGTTGGGCGGATGCGCTTCGAGGTAGACGACGTCGAAGGTGAGGGTGGCCGCCGCCTCCTGTACGGCCGCCCGGGCGGACGCCTCGTCGGAGTTGTCGGCGACGATGACGCGGAACGTGGTTGCCGGGGCCGGATCCATCGCCTCCAGCGAGTCGAGGAGCCGCCTGAGCAGCGCCTCGCGGTGAAAGGTGCAGATGACGATGTCGATGGTGAGCGGCTTGGGCGCGGCGCTCTCGCTCACCAGCGCGTCTCCCGGACGGCCTCGGCGATGGCGGCGTCGACGTCACGGTCCGGCGTCCAGCCGAGCGTCTCGCGCGCGGCGGTCGAGACGTAGTGCGCCGGGCGGGCGAAGGTGGCGAGCTCGCCGGCGGTCGGGGCGAGGGCGAGCGCCTCGAAGCCCGGCCCGCCGAGCTTGCGCCAGACCTTCGCCGGGATCGAGGCGGCGACGCGCAGCCTCGCCTCGGTGGGGGAGAGGTCGCGCAGCGGCAGCCCGGCGGCGTCCGCGAGGCGGGTGAAGTAGTCGTTCCAGGTCAGGCTGTCGTCGGCGACGATGTTGAAGGCCTGGAAGCCGTCCGGCGCGCCGGCTGCGGCGACGGTCGCGCTCGCGACCTCGGTGACGTGGACGAGCGGGCAGGGGCCGCTGCCGAGCGATCCGAACCGCCCCCAGTTGCCCGAGGCGATCCGCCGGAGCAGCTTGACCGTCCAGAACGTGCTGTCCGGGCCGTAGACCGCGCCCGGCCGCAGCGCGACGCCGGAGCGCCCCGGCGTTGCCGCCCAGGCCGCCAGCGCGGCCTCGCCGGCCTGCTTCTGCCGCCCGTAGGCGCCGGCCTCGCCCTCCGGCGGGGTCGTCTCGGTCACCTCGCCGGTTCGGGCGCCGTAGTAGGCGATTGAGCTGAAGTAGACGACCCGCCGCACGCCGAGCGCGTCGGCCGCGGCGAGGACCGGCGGGACGTCGCCGGACGGTCCGCTCGCCGCGCCGTAGGCGGCGTGGACGACGACCGTGGGCGCCGGCGCCTCCGCGCCGCCCTTGGGGACGACGCGCGGCTCCCGGTCGATCAGGTTGATCGCGACCGGCGTCACCGCCGGGTCGGCGACGAGTTCGTCGGGGAGGGGCGTGCGGTGGATCGCGGCGAGGACGCGATGCCCCTCCGCCGCGAAGGCCCGCACCAGTGCGCGGCCGATGAACCCGGCCGCGCCGGTGACGAGTACGACCTCAGTCAAGCCTTAACGCCTCACCCCGTCCGAGGTGCCTCAGTTCACGCCGAAGCTTGCGATCGCGGCCATGTTGACGATGTCCGTGTCACGCGCGCCCATCGGGACGATCTGGACCGGCTTGTCCATGCCGACAAGGATCGGGCCGAGCACCGTAGAGCCGCCGAGCTCCTGCAGCATCTTGGTCGCGATCGACGCGCTGTCGAGGGTCGGCATCAACAGGACGTTCGCCGGACCCGACAGGCGGCAGAACGGGTAGGCCTGCATCAACTGCGGGTTGAGGGCGACGTCCGCCGCCATCTCGCCGTCGACCTCGAAGTCCACCCGGCGCTTGGCAAGGATGCGCACCGCCTCCTCGACGCGCAGGGCATGCTCGCCCGGCGGATTGCCGAAGTTGGCGGACGCCAGCATCGCGATGCGCGGCTCGTAGCCGAGGCGGCGCGCCACGCGGGCGGTCTCGACCGCGATGTCGGCGAGATCCTCCGCCGACGGCTCCTCGTTGACGGCCGTGTCGGCGACGATCACCGAGCGCCCGCGCGCCAGCACCAGCGAGACGCCGATGATCTTGTGGCCCGGCTTGGCGTCGATGGCGAGGCGCATCGCGTCGAGCGCGACCGCGTAGTTGCGGGTCACGCCCGTCACCATCGCGTCCGCGTCGCCGAGCGCCACCATGCAGGCGCCGAAGAAGTTGCGGTCCTGGTTGATCATCCGCTGGCAGTCGCGGATCAGGTGCCCCTTGCGCTGCAGCTTGGCGTACAGGAACTGCACGTACTCGGTGTTGCGCTTGGAGAGCCGCGCGTTGGCGATCTCGAGGCCCGGGCGCAGCTCGATGCCGGCCTGGAAGGCCTGCTCGCGCACCGTCTCCTCGCGGCCGATCAGCACCGCGGTGCCAAGTTCCTGGCTGACGAACGAGGATGCGGCGCGGATCACCGCCTCCTCCTCGCCTTCGGCGAACACCACGCGGCGGGGCTGCTGGCGCACCTTGGCGTAGATGCGCGACAGCGAGCCGGCGACGGGGTCGCGCCGCGCCGACAGCTCCTCGGCGTAGCGCTCGATGTCGACGATCGGGCGACGGGCGACGCCGCTCGCCATCGCCGCCTTCGCCACCGCCGGCGGCACCACCGAGATGAGCCGCGGGTCGAACGGCACCGGGATGATGTACTCGCGGCCGAAGCGCGGGCGGTTGCCCTGGTAGGCGGCGGCCACGTCGTCCGGCACGTCCTCGCGCGCCAGGGCGGCGAGCGCCTCGGCGGCGGCGACCTTCATGTCCTCGTTGATGGCGGTCGCCCGCACGTCGAGCGCGCCGCGGAAGATGTAGGGGAAGCCGAGGACGTTGTTGACCTGGTTCGGGTAGTCCGAGCGGCCGGTGGCGACGATCGCGTCGTCGCGGATGTCGGCGACCTCCTCGGGCGTGACCTCCGGGTCGGGGTTGGCCATCGCGAAGATGATCGGGTTCGGCGCCATCGAGGCGACCATGTCGCGCGTCACCGCGCCCTTCACCGACACGCCGAGGAAGACGTCGGCCCCGTCCATCGCCTCGGCGAGGGTGCGCCGGTCGGTCCGCGCGGCGTGGGCGGACTTCCACTGGTTCATGCCCTCTTCGCGGCCGACGTAGATGACGCCCTTGGTGTCGCAAAGGAGGACGTTGTCCGCCGGCACGCCCATCGACTTCACCAGCTCGACGCAGGCGATGCCCGCCGCGCCCGCGCCGTTGCAGACGATGCGCAGGTCCTCGAGCTTGCGCCCGGTGAGGTAGGCGGAATTGATGAGGCCGGCGGCGGCGATGATCGCGGTGCCGTGCTGGTCGTCATGGAACACCGGGATGTCCATGAGCTCTTTCAGCTGGCTCTCGATGATGAAGCAGTCCGGGGCCTTGATGTCCTCGAGGTTGATGCCGCCGAAGGAGGGGCCGAGGTACTTCACCGAGTTGATGAAGGACTCGACGTCCTGCGTGTCGACCTCGATGTCGATGCCGTCGATGTCCGCGAAGCGCTTGAAGAGGACGGCCTTGCCCTCCATCACCGGCTTGGACGCGAGGGCGCCGAGGTTGCCGAGCCCGAGGATCGCCGAGCCGTTCGAGATGACGGCGACGACGTTGCCGCGGGTGGTGTAGTCGAACGCGCGGTCCGGATCCTCGGCGATCGCGCGCACCGGGACGGCGACGCCCGGGGAGTAGGCGAGCGACAGGTCGCGCTGCGTCGCCATCGGCTTGGTGGGCGTCACTTCCAGCTTGCCGGGTCGTCCGCGGCTATGGAAGGTCAGCGCCTCCTGATCGGTAATCGCTGGCCGTCCCCGCCGGCCGCGCTCTGCTGCATCCACGTGCGCACTCCCCAAAAGCGACTTTTGCTCAGACACGTACGCTGTTAGGTGCACCTTCGTCCATCTTGCGCCGCACAATCTGGTGTCTGCAGAGACGCATATTTGAAGAATGCTGATCTGAGCCCGGACGCTCCCGGGTTCGGAGCGCGCAAGGGAAGTCCTCCGCCATCCCGTCGGGCCGACCCGTCGGGCCATGCCCCGCCGCGTTCGGTCCGGGGCCCGCTCGGCGTCCCGGCGGCACGGCGAGCCGCGAAAGTGCGGCCCGGCCGCCGGTCCGCGCAAGCTGCGCGCAATCCAGTCCCGCTATGGCTCGGACGACGGAAGAGGGGACCCACTTGTCATGCTCAATCTCTATCGCCGCTTCTCGATTGCCGGAAAATTGTGGCTGCTCGGAGCGATCAACGTGTTCACGCTCGTGGCGCTGATGTTCCTCGTGCTGCCGCAGGCGAAGGAGGAGGCGATTCAGCGCGAGATCGCCAAGGCCCGGTCCATCGCCGAGACCGCGGCGGGGTCTGCCAAGACCTACCAGGACGCCGTCGCCCGAGGGGAGATGACCCAGGACGAGGCGCTCGCGCAGTGGGGCCAGCTCGTCAACAACATGCTCTACTCCAACGGCAAGGAGTACGTCTTCGCCACGCGGTACGACGGCATCCGCGTCGCCCACGGCGCAAAGCCGGAGACGGTCGGCGACAACGGCCTCGATCCGTCCAATCCCGATTCGGCGCGGATCAACGCGGCGCTGATCGAGATCGCCAAGGCGGGCGGGGGAACGTACGAGTACTTCAACGTCCCGAAGGGCGGGACCGAGCCGATCAAGAAGATCTCCTACGCCCTCCCGGTGCCGGGATGGGACACGTTCGTCGGCACCGGCATCTACCTCGCCCGTGTGGATGCGCAGTTCGCCAGCCTGCAGTGGCTGTGCATCGCCTTCACCGTCGGTGCGTCCATCATCGTCCTCTTCGTCAACTGGCTTACCGCGCGCGACCTCTCCGGCCCGGCCCGCGACCTCGCCAGCCGGGTCGACAGTCTCGCGAACGGCGAGATGGTGCCGGAGAGCGAGTATGCCGGGCGGGCCGACGCGATCGGCTCCATCGCCCGGTCCGTCGGCCGGCTGCGCACCATGGTCATGGAGCGTGAGGAGCTGCAGCGGGCGCAGGCCGAGGCCGAGGCGAAGATGAAGGCCGAGCGGGCCGCCGCCGTGCGCCGCACCGCCGACGACCTCGACGCGAAGGTCGCCAACGTGGTCGACTCGATGCGCGGCGACGTCGGCAAGATGACCGCCCAGGCCGAGAGCCTGCGCGCACTCGCCAAGGAGATGACCGACGACGCCTCCGACATCCTCTCCGCCTGCCAGGACGGCAACGCCAGCGTCCAGACCGTCGCCGCCGCGGCCGAGGAGCTGAGCGCCAGCTCGTCCGAGATCGGCGAGCAGGTGGACGCCGCCGCGGGCCGCGCCCGATCCGCCGTCACCGAGGCGGAAAAGGCCGCCGAGACGCTGCGCGTCCTCGCCAAGACGAGCTCCGACATCTCCGAGGCGACGAAGCTCATCAACGACATCGCCGAGAAGACCAACCTCCTCGCCCTCAACGCCACCATCGAGGCGGCGCGTGCCGGCGAGAGCGGCAAGGGCTTCACCGTCGTCGCCCAGGAGGTGAAGGCGCTCGCCGAGCAGACGGCGAAGGCGACCTCCGAGATCGAGCGCCACATCGAGGCGATGCACAGCGCCGCGACGGCCTCGGTCTCCACCATCGATTCCATCGTCGCCGTGATCGGCGAGGTGTCGGCCAACACGACCGCGATGGCGGCGGCGCTGGAGGAGCAGGGGGTGGCGATCCGCGAGGTGACCGAGAGCATCGCCCAGGCCGCCCGCTCCACCGACGCGGTCAGCACCAACATGGGCCGCGTGCGCACCCGCGCCGAGACCACCAACGACGCCGCCGAGGTCGTCCTAAAGACGACCACGGGCATCGACACCGGCAGCTCCGGCCTCAAGTCCACGATCTCCGAGTTCATCAGGGGCCTGCGGGCGTCGAGCGAGGCGGACGTGCGCGCCTCGGCCTGACAGTCGGCGGGCGCCCGCCGGCGGAGCCCCCGCCAGCGGGACCGCGCCGCGCACGGCGCTCGCGTCCGGCAGCCGCCGCCCCTGTCTCACCGGCGACCTCCCCGTGTGGGGCCGGGAGATGACAATGACGACGCGGCGCTCCGGCCGGAGCGCCGCGTCGCAGCCGTCTCGCCGATCTGCGGAGGGTCCCGGGCCGCCGTTCCTGTGGGTTTCTCCGCGTGCCTGTGGAGAGGGCGCCGCGCCCCTTGTTCCCGCCTGCACCGCCGGGGCACGATCCCCGCCCACTCGACGGTCGAGGTGAGGGGGGACGGATGGAGGCGATGAGCCGCGATGCGGATGAGAACGCCGGGCGTCTCGCATCGGCCTCCGACATCGGTGAGCTGACCGGCTCCCGGCCCCGCGGCTCGGGGCCGAAGCCGGATCCGGACGACGTCGAAGCCGTCATCGCCGCCGGCGCGACGCCGATGATGGCCCAGTACCTCACCATCAAGGCCCAGAACCCGGAGGGGCTGCTCTTCTATCGGATGGGCGACTTCTACGAGCTGTTCTTCGAGGACGCCGAGGTTGCCGCCAAGGCGCTCTCCATCCACTGCACCACCCGCGGCACCCACCTCGGCGAGCCGATCAAGATGGCCGGCGTCCCGGTCCACGCGGCCGAGGAGTACCTCGCGCGCCTGATCGCGCAGAACTTCCGCGTCGTGATCGCCGAGCAGACCGAGGATCCCGCCGAGGCCAAGAAGCGCGGCGCCAAGTCCGTCGTGGCGCGGGCGGTGGTGCGCATCGTCACGCCCGGCACCATCACCGAGGAGCGGCTGCTGGCGCCCGACCGCGCCTCCCTGCTGGTCGCCGTCGCACCGGGCAAGACCGAGGTCGGCATCGCCGCCGCCGACGTCGCCGCCGGCCGCTTCATCCTGACCGCCGCGACGCCCGAGACGTTCGCCGCCGAGATCGCGCGGCTCGACCCGGTGGAGCTGATCGCGCCGGAAGGCGCCGATCTGCCGCCGATGCCGGTCCGGGTGACGGTCGCCCGGCGCGTGCCGTCCGAGTTCCGCGCCGCCGGTGCGCCGGCCCGGCTCGCGGCGAACTTCGGCGTCGCCGACCTCGCCGCGTTCGGCACCTTCTCCGACGCCGAGGCGGCGGCGGGCCTGGCGCTCGTCAACTACCTCGCCGAGACCCAGCTCGCGAACGCGCCGCCGCTCGACCCGCCGCGCAAGGACGCGCCCGACCGCGTCATGGCGATCGACGCCGCCACCCGGGCGAGCCTGGAGCTGACTCGCCCCTCGCGGCCCGACGGGCCGACGCTCCTGTCGGCGATCGACTGCACGGTCTCCGGCATCGGCGCGCAACTCCTGTCCGACCGCCTGTCGAGCCCGTCGCTGGTGCGTGAGGAGATCTCCGACCGGCACGACTCCGTCGCCGCGTTCGAGGCGGACCCGGTCGCCCGCAGCGCCGTGCGTTCCGCGCTGAAGGCCGTGCCGGACCTGCTGCGCGCCGCCGGCCGCCTCGCCGCCGGGCGGGGCCAGCCCCGCGACGCGCTCGCGGTCTGCCGTGCGCTCCACGCCGCGTCTGACGCCGCAGCCGCGCTGCCGTCGGAACGGCCGGCGCTGATCGAGGCCGCGGCTGCGGTGCTGACGGCCGCGCCGGGGGCGCTCGGCGAGCGCCTTGCCGCGACGCTCGACGAGCGCGCCGCGAGCGGCAACCAGCCGGACGGGTACATTGCCCACGGCGTCGACGCCGCGCTCGACGAGGCGCGCACCCTGCGCGACGAGAGCCGCCGGTTCGTCGCCGGCCTCCAGGCGGACTACCAGAAAGAGACCGGCGTCCGCTCGCTGAAGATCAAGCACAACGCGGTGCTCGGCTGGTTCATCGAGGTGCCCGCCGGCCACGCCGACACGCTGCACTCCCACGAGACCTTCTCGCACCGCCAGAGCCTCGCGTCGGCGGTCCGCTTCACCACGAACACGCTGCGGGACCTCGAGTCCCGCATCCTCGCCGCGTCCGAGGACGCGCGCACCGCCGAGCAGGCGATCTTCGCCGACCTGGTCGCCGCGATCGTCGAGGCCCGGCCGTGGCTGTCGGAGGTGGCGCGTCAGATGGCGGAGATGGACGTCGCCTCGGCGCTCGCCGAGCGGGCCGCCGTCTCGCGCTGGGTCCGGCCGACGATCGAGGACGGTCTCGCGTTCGAGATCGACGCGGGCCGCCACCCGGTGGTCGAGGCCGCCCTCGGCGACCGCTCCCGCTTCGTGCCGAACGACTGCGTGCTCTCGCCGCCGGACGACGACGGGCTCGCCCGCGCGGTGATCCTCACCGGCCCCAACATGGGCGGCAAGTCGACCTATCTGCGCCAGAACGCGCTGATCGCGGTGCTCGCCCAGGCCGGCTCGTTCGTGCCGGCCAAGCGCGCGCGGATCGGCATCGTCGACCGGCTGTTCTCGCGCATCGGCGCGTCCGACGACCTGGCCGCCGGGCGCTCCACCTTCATGGTGGAGATGGTCGAGCTCGCCGCGATCCTGAACCAGGCGGGGCCGGGCGCGCTGGTCATTCTCGACGAGATCGGCCGCGGGACGGCGACCTTCGACGGGCTTTCCATCGCCTGGGCGGCGCTGGAGAGGCTGAACGAGGTCGGCTGCCGCACGCTCTTCGCGACGCACTATCACGAGATCACGACCCTGTCGGAGCGGCGCTCGCGGATCGGCAACGCGACCATGCGCGTCAAGGAGTTCCGCGGCGACATCGTCTTCCTGCATCAGGTCGAGGCGGGCGCGGCGGACCGCTCCTACGGCGTGCAGGTGGCGCGGCTCGCGGGGCTTCCGGCGACGGTGGTGCGCCGCGCGCGCGACGTGCTCGCCCGGCTGGAGGAGTCCGACCGCGGCGCCGCGCGGGCCGCCCTCGCCGCCGACCTGCCGCTGTTCGCGGCGGGCGCGGAACCGGCGGAAAACGCCGCGTCCGGTGGGCCTTCGCGGTCCGCCACGCTGGAAACGCTGGACGAGATCGACCCTGACGCCCTATCCCCGCGTGAAGCGCTCGATGCACTGTACGCTCTCAAGGCCGCACGGCGCGCAGAAACGGAGGGGGATTGATGGCCAAGGGTTACTGGATGGCACGCGTCGACGTGCACGATCTCGAGGGTTACAAGGAATATGTCGCGCTGAACGCGGCGCCGATCGCCGAGTACGGCGGGAAGTTCCTGGTCCGCGGCGGCCCGTTCGAGGCGGTCGTCGGCGAGGCACGCCAGCGCAACGTCGTGATCGAGTTCCCGTCGTATCAGGCGGCGGTCGACTGCTTCTATTCCGAGGGCTACCAGAAGGCGCTCGAGGTGCGGCAGCGCTGCTCGGTCAGCGAACAGGTCATCATCGAGGGGTACGAAGGGCCCCAGCCGGGACAATGATCAAGATCGGTGTAGCCGGCGTCGCTGGCCGGATGGGGCGGGCGCTGGTCCGCGCGGTGGTCGAGACCGAGGGGACGACCCTCGCCGCGGCGACCGAGCGGCGTGGCGCGGGCGAAGCCGGCAAGGACGCGGGTGTCATCGCGGGCGTCGGCGAGTCCGGCGTCATCGTGTCCGTGGACCCGACCGTGTTCGGCGACTGCGACGCGGTCCTCGACTTCACGTCCCCGGGCGCCTCGGCGGAGCTGTCCAGCAGCCTCGCCGGCCTCGGCACGGCGCACGTCATCGGCACGACCGGCTTCACCGAGGCGGACGAGACGGTGATCCACGCCGCGAGCAGGCACATCCCGATCGTGAAGTCCGGCAACATGTCGCTCGGCGTGAACCTCCTGTCGGTGCTGGTGGAGCGGGCCGCCGCCGCGCTCCCGCAGGCCGACATCGAGGTGCTGGAGATGCACCACCGCCGCAAGGTGGACGCGCCGTCCGGCACGGCGCTCCTCCTCGGCGACGCGGCCGCGCGGGGGAGGGGCATCGACCTCAAGTCCCAGTCCGTCATGTCCCGCGAGGGGCATACCGGACCGCGCGAGGCGGGGACGATCGGCTTCGCGACGCTGCGCGGCGGTTCGGTGATCGGCGAGCATGACGTGATCCTCGCTCTCGATTCCGAGCGGGTGGTGCTGAGCCACATCGCGGAGGACCGGGGGGTCTTCGCGCACGGTGCCGTCGCGGCGGCGCTCTGGGCGGTGAAGCAGCCGGCCGGCCTCTACTCCATGCGCGACGTGCTCGGCCTCAACGAGGGCTGACACACCGGGCGGGCCGCCCCGGCGGCCGCCCGTTCGCCGCCCTTCGGGCCGATCGGACGGCGGCGCCTGCCGGGCGCGACGGGCCCGGAACCCATTCGGACGACTTTCCTGACATTCGACGCAATGGCGTCGCGCATGGGGCGCCCTGCGAACCGCCGTTCCGACGTGCGGCGCGAATTCGGCTGCCTGCATAAGGCGTTATTACTTATGCGGCAAAATAAGGAAGCCTTGTTGAAATTATTTGGGATCGCGTCTCGGAAATTCCGCGTCACAACCAGCCATAATCGTGACCAATGGGTGCAGCCGTTGATGACCGACCTTTAGGTTCCCTTCTTAACGATTTATCCACAAAGTTTATTCTGCCCGCACGGGTTGACGGATGCGTGATCTGTCGAAGCGGGAGGTGGCACCCTTTGAGAGATGTCAGCTGAAAAAATTTTAATGTCACGGGGCCGGGAAATAGTGATGGGCCGCGAATCATTTGGGCGCGAGGGCTTTCCAAGCCGGCTATGTCATGAATGTGTCGGGTAAGGTGGGATTAACCAGGGATTCCAGAGGCCTGGATCCATCGCTTGCCAAATCCGGAAATGGCCGCTAGTTGTGGATTTCAGGTTCTGGCGCCCTCTCGTTGACGGTTTAGCAAGAAACCCCATAAGTTTTCCACAGTCTGTGTATAGTGGGGGATGTAACGTTCCACGTTCGTTCGTCCTTTCACGATGCGGTAAGGTCCCCAGTGTCAAGTTCGCGCAACGCGAGAGTTGGCAAGGAGGCTCCATGCTCATCAATGGATTCACTTCGGAGACGGCTGGTCGGTCACCCGAGGCAGTGCCCCTGTTCTGGTGGCAGGGTTGGAGCAGCGCCTGGTACGTCACGTCGGTGTTCGACATCAAAGGGTTCTGCTGCAACGAGCCGGGCACGTTCGTGCTGGTCCGGCGCGAACCGAACGGGACCTGCACTCCTCTCATGGTCGGCGCCTGCGAGAACGTGAGCGACGACCTCTTCGCGTATCATGGCGAGGCTCTTTTGCGGGCCATAAAGTCCGGCGCGACGGAGGTGCATGTTCACCTGCTGGCCGAGACCGGCCGTGAGCGCGCCCGCGTCATGGACGACATCGCGCAGGGCTGGCAGATGCCCGTTCACCCCGCTCCGGCAGTCTGACGGGCCAGGACGAACGAACCGACCCACCCCGTGAACATCCTCGTCGCCTGCGACAAGTTTCGCGGTAGCCTCACGGCCCGCGAAGCGAACGCCACCATCCTCGAGGCGCTGGCCTCGAGCGCCCTCAACGCCAACGGCACCGACGTTGCCATCGCCGACGGAGGCGAGGGCACGCTCGACGCACTCGCCGGCGCTTCTCTCGCGTTGCGAACCTCTCCGGTGAAAGGTCCGTTCAACGGAACGATCGACGCCCCCTGGGGCTTCGACCGCGCCGCCGGACGGGCCGTCATCGAGATGGCCCGCGCGGCGGGTCATGCGGCCGCCACCGGCGGCTACGATCCCGACCGCGCCACCAGCGCCGGCATCGGCGACCTCATCCGCGCCGCGCTCGACGCGGGCGCGCGCGAGATCATCGTCGCGGTCGGCGGCTCCATCACGGTGGACGGCGGGGCAGGGGCGCTCGAAGCGCTCGGCGCCCGCTACTTCGGCGCCGACGAGGAGCCCGTCGTCCTGCCTGCCGGGCGCGCCCTGCGCACGGTTGAGACGGTGGACCTCTCCGGCCTCGATCCGCGTCTCGCCGAGGCGCGCATCATCCTCGCCGCCGACGTCGACAACCCGCTCGTGGGCCAGAACGGCGCCGCGCGCGTCTTCGGCCCGCAGAAGGGCGTCCCGGTGGACGACATCGACGCCTTCGACCTCGCTCTCGCCCACTTCGACCGCCACCTCGCGACGGCGAGGGGCAGCGGCGTGCTGGCCGACACGCCGTTCGCCGGCGCGGCGGGCGGCATGATGGTCGGCCTCTCCGCGGCGGCGCCGACCAGCGCCGTGGACGGCTTCTCGCTGATCTTCGAGCATCACCGCCTCAACGAGCGGATCGACGCGGCGGACCTCGTGGTCACCGGGGAGGGCTCGCTCGACGGACAGTCGCTCTCGGGCAAGGGTCCGGTGGCGGTCGCGCGGGCGGCGTCGGCCATGGGCAAGCCGGTGCTGGCCTTCGCCGGCCGCATCGCCGTCTCGCCGGACGAGCTCGCCGCGCAGGGGATCACCGCCGCCTTCGCCATCGGCCGCGGCCCGGCCACGCTGGAGGAGGCGCTGAAGCACGCCAGGGCCTCGCTCGCGGCCACCGCGCGCGCCGCCTTCGACAGCGTCGCGGCCGGTCAGCGTCTCGCCTGACCGGTCCTCGCCGCGGCGGCCCGGGGGTCAGCCGCGGCGGAAGACGACCCCGCCGACGTATCCGGTGAAGAGCGCCAGCGCCACCGCGCCGAGGCCGTAGAACAGCGGCGTCGTGCGGCTCCACTCGTAGACGCGCTGCTCGAACCCGGTCTTGTGCACCTTGAACTGAAGCTCCGTCTGGGCGACCGAGGTGTCGCCCGCGTAGAGGAACACGAAGACCCGGTACGGTCCGTCCGCCAGCAGCGGCGGCAGCGGGATCTCGGTGCGGAAGAAGGTGCGGCTAAGCTTCTCGACGCCGTCGAGCTCCTCCACGTAGAGGCCGTGCGCGCGGTGCTGCTCGGCGAGCGCCGCGCGGTGCCGCTCGCGCGCTCCGTCACCGTCGCCGAGCATCGCCAGCGACAGGCGCCTTGCGACGCCGTTGTCGTCCTCGATCAGGGCGCGGGCGCCGGGCGTGGAGAAGAGGCCGTAGTAGGACGGCATCTTGTCGAAGAGCTCGCCCGCGTCGTTCACCCAGATGCCGAAGCGGCGCATGCGCTCCTGCACGAGGACCTGCTTGTCCGGTCCCCGCACCGCGACGATGACCTCGTAGGCGCCGGGCCGCGCGACGGTGTTCTCGTCCCGCTCCACCACGCCGAAGAGCGAAAGGCGCGTCCCGGTGAAGCTCGAGCCGATGGCGATCTCGTCGCGCGACAGCGCGACGCTCAGCGTCTCGGCGTGCGTGGGCGACGCGGCGAGGCAGAGGGCGAGGGCGAGCCACCGCACGATGCCGCTCACGGGGCCAGCGTCGTGATGGAGAAGAGGGTTTCGGGCGGCAGGACGAGGTTGAGCGCGAAGCGCACCCCGACGATGAGTACGAGGAGTCCGAGGAGGGCGCGCAGGTGTTCGCCCCGCAGCGCCTGTCCCATCGAGGCGCCGATCTGCGCCCCCATCACGCCCCCCAGCATGAGGATGAAGGCGAGGATAATGTCGACCGACTGGGAGGCCAGCGCGTGGCTGACGGTGGCGATCGCCATCACGCCGACGATCTGCACCAGCGAGGTGCCCACGACGACCGAGGTCGGCACCTTCAGGAGGTAGATGAGCGCCGGCACCATGATGAAGCCGCCGCCGATACCTAGCAGCGTGCCGAGGAAGGAGATCGACGCGCCGAGCGCGAACACCGGCAGCACCGAGATGTAGAGCTTGGAGCGGCGGAAGCGGATCTTGAGCGGCAGGCGGTGAATCCAGCCGCGGGTCGCCGAGCGGCGCATCGGCTGCAACGCCTCGCCGCGCCGGCGGGCGGCGCGCGCCCGCAGCATCGCCCGCACGCTCTCGTTCACCATCAGCCCGCCGATGGCCCCGAGGAAGATCGTGTAGCTGATGGCGATCACGAGGGTGAGCTGGCCGAGGCTGCCGAGCGCGGCGAAGAGCTTGGCACCCGCGAGCGCGCCTATCGAGCCGGCGGCGATCAGCAGGAAGGCGAGCTTGAAGTCGACCTGCCCGCGCCGCCAGTAGGAGAGGGCGCCCGAGGTGGAGCTCGCGACGATCTGCGGCGTGACCGAGGCGACGGCGACGGCGGGCGGGATGCCGGAGAAGATGAGGAGCGGCGTCATCAGGAAGCCGCCGCCGACGCCGAAGAGGCCCGAGATCAGCCCGACCGCCGCCCCCATGGCGAGCACCAGCAGAATGCTGACCGGCATCTCCGCGATCGGAAGATAGAGTGTCACGGACGATCACCCTCGCTCGTGCGGCGCACGGCCCCGGAGGTCCGGGGGGCCGTCAGGGATAGGCGACGGCGACGAATGCACCGCGGAACAATGCGAGTGTCCCGCGAAGGACGCCCTTGACGAAGCGGAAGGCGACAAGACCGACAACCCAGGCCACGAAACTGTACAGGAAGCTGATTATGAGGCGCAGGCCCCGCATGGCAACGCGGAAGGCGCGCAGCGTGAACTTGCCGGTGAGCTCCGCGACGGCACGGCTGTGGCGGCCGAAGCGGCTGGTGAAGCTGGCGAGCTCGCGCGCGTCGTCGGTGGTCTTGACGTATTTCATCAGGCGGACCGCTTCGGCCGGGCCGGCGTTGCGCGCCACGGTGCCGACCGCGCCGAGCGTCGCCTTCAGCTCCGCCCGGGCGACCGCCTGCGGGATGTCGTCGGCCGAGCGGCGGGTGACGACGACCACCGGACCGGTGGCGGCGGCCGGGGCGTCCGCCTTGCGCCCGGCGGCGCGGGCGAGGCGCACGAGGCGGCTGGCGAAGGAGGCGGTGAGGTTGCCGGTCCGCTTCGCGACCTTCAGCACCGAGACCGCCGCCTTGACCACCAGCGAGGAGCCGCCGGACGCGATCGTCACGCCCTCGACGGCGATGCCGACGGCGGCGAGCGCCAGCAGGAACTCCGAGTAGTCCTCGCCCATCGCGGCCTTGCCGCCTTCGGAGATGATGTCGCGCACGTCGCCGACGACGGTGAGGTCGGAGACGACGGCGCCGGCGAGGCCCGCGGCGGAGTCGGCATGGCCGGTGATGTAGGCGCCGGCGAAGGCGCCGGCATTGCGCAGCACCGTCGCCATGGTGCCCTGCGCGTCGGCGAGCGCGGTCGCAGTCTCGGCGGAAATGGGCTTGCCGAGGTCGGCCGCGATCTCGGCGTACTGGACGGCGCCGGCGATGTCGTCCTCGTCGAGGGCGGCGCGGACCTTCCCGTCCAGCGTGTCGCCCGGCGTCGCGGCCTGAAGCTCGCGACGAATTTCCCGCTCCTCGAAGCCGGTGTAGAGTCGGGGGGCGGCCAGCGCCAGGAAGGCGACTGTGCCGATCGACAAGACCGTGGCGGCGGGGAAAATGCGCATCGCTCGACTGTCTTTGGTCAACAGGGGTCGAGGCTGCCGGACAGCACCTCGCCCCTAGCCTAACACACTCTCCCTCGAGGGCGAGGGGGGACGGACTCAAACCTCGTATTCAATGGTTTACCGCTTCGGACCGCCGCCGGAGCGATGACGGTGCCGCTCGGCCACCCGAAGGGCCGAGCGGAGCCATCCCGTGCTCTCTACGCGAGACTGTTTGAGAGCCAATGAACGTTCGCGGGTCTCGCCTGAAAATTTGCTGAACAATCTCATTTGACGGCTCCAGCGCTGCGTGGCACCTCGCGATATCACTAGGAGTAACGCGCATGGGCGATCTTTTGGCGGCCGTTCGGCCAGCGGCACAGCGGACGCCGATTTCGGGCATCATCAGGACGGCCAACTACGGGCGCGCCAAGGGCCCGGGCATCATCCCGCTGTGGGCCGGCGAGGGCGATCTGCCGACCCCGCGCTTCATCGCCGAGGCCGCCGCCAAGGCGCTCTACGACGGCGAGACCTTCTACACGCACTCGCGTGGTATCCCCGAGCTGCGCGAAGCGCTCGCCGGCTACTACGAGACCCAGTTCGGCCGCCCGTTCGATCCCGATACCTTCTTCGTGACCGGCTCGGGCATGCAGGCGATCCAGCTCTGCGTCGCGATGACCGTCGGCCACGACGAGGAGATCCTCATCCCGTCCCCGTCCTGGCCGAACGCCACCGGCGCCTCGACGGTGATCGGCGCCAACCCCGTCGCCGTGCCGATGCGCGAGGCGGACGGGCGCTGGGTGCTCACCGTGGAAGACCTCGAGCGGGCGATGACGCCCAAGACGCGCGCCATCTTCGTCAACTCGCCCGCCAACCCGACCGGGTGGACGGCGACGCAGGAGGAGATGGAGGCGATCCTCGCCTTCGCCCGCGCCAACGAGCTCTGGATCATCGCCGACGAGATCTACTCGCGCTTCATCTGGACCGGGGCCGAGCGCGCGCCGTCCTTCCTCGACATCGCCGAGCCGGACGACCGCATCCTGTGGGTCGGCACCTTCTCCAAGAACTGGGCGATGACGGGCTGGCGGATGGGCTGGATCCACGCCCCGCTGGCGCTGAGGCAGACGCTGGAGAACCTCATCCAGTACTCGACCTCCGGCACCGCGGTCTTCATGCAGCGCGCGGGCGTCGTCGCGCTGACCGAGGGCGAGTGGTTCGTGAAGTCGATGATCGAGCGGGCGCGGATCGGGCGGGACATCGTCACCGAGGCGCTGTCGGGTCGCAACCGCGTCACCTTCGCGCCGCCGGACGGGGCATTCTATGCCTTCTTCAAGGTCGCGGGGCTCGAATCATCCCAGCAGGCAGCGTTCGCCCTCATTGATGAGGCGTCGGTCGGCACGGCCCCCGGCACGGCCTTCGGGGATATCGGGGAAGGATATGTCCGAGTGTGCTTTTTGCGCAGCAAGGACAGCCTGACCGAAGCGATGCAGGGAATCGTCAAATATCTTGAGACTTTAGGCTAAGTCGAAGGCGCCGGACTGGGCCGAAGCTGGGCGAATCTGGCGGCGAGGCTTGCGCGAAGCTTGCTGCGCCGCACGAAAATGATTTCTCAGTTATCCCCGTCCGGCATGATTTGTGCGAGAGTGTTCTCGCTCCTCCCTCAACTAGGGGTTCGGCCACGGGTCGGACCCCATTTTCCTTTCTGGGGCCCCGTTATGCTGGGCGCCCCGGGACGACGTCTCCGCCGCATCGTCCGCCCCGCGTGAGACAACCGGGCCCGCGAGACGCGTTGCTGCGCGAGCGGGACGGGCGGATCGGGTGGCGAAATCGGGTCCGGACCGGTGTGGATCGCGCGCAGGCGATTGCCATTGTGCGGCGGGCTTGTCATATCCCCTCGGCCAGTCGGTCGGACGGCCGCTCCGGCAAGGTCGAAAGACCGTCGGGGAGGAAAGTCCGGGCTCCACGGAAACACGGCGCCGGGTAACACCCGGCGGGGGTGACCCCAGGGAAAGTGCCACAGAAATCAGACCGCCACCGGGCGTGCCCGGGGGTAAGGGTGAAACGGTGGGGTAAGAGCCCACCGCGGAGGCGGCAACGTCTCCGGCACGGCAAACCCCGCCGGGAGCAAGACCGCATAGGGGTGGTGGCGCGTTTCCGGCCTCAACCACCCGGGTGGGTCGCATGAGGCGTTCGGC
Organism: Acuticoccus sediminis; assembly: GCF_003258595.1. Lineage (NCBI taxonomy): Bacteria > Pseudomonadati > Pseudomonadota > Alphaproteobacteria > Hyphomicrobiales > Amorphaceae > Acuticoccus > Acuticoccus sediminis. Next base: position 144,727 of record NZ_QHHQ01000010.1, on the reverse strand, counting down.
AACGGACGTCCCAGATGAATGGTCGTCACGCGGGGGTTCGCCCTCGCCATACAGAACCCGGCTTACAGACCGACTGGCATTCCCTCCCTCGCCGCATGGGCCCCCGTGGGCCTCGCCGCGCAGGCGCCCTCGGGCGTCGTCGCCCGGATGCCAATCCGCGCGCCCGCCCTTCGTCGGGGGCGGCCGGGCGTGCCGCTTCGTGTGCGCGGCCCGCGTCGACCGTGCACCGCTCGCGGCGCTGTCAGGCGCTTCTCCGGATACGGTGACGGGCGTCCGGCCCCGGTAAGCGGGGCGTCGTGCGGGCGTGGGATCGCCTGGGCGGCCGGCCTGGGATCCTTTGGGATCCGGTCATGGGCCAGCGTGGGATCCGAATGTGGGACGCCATGGGTTTCCGCACCCGTGATGCGACCGGTCGGGGTGCCGGCCGCCTATTCGCCGGACCGCCGGGCGAATCGCGCCCTTCAGCGAGGCCGGTTCCGGCGCCGGCGTTGCAGTGCAGGGGGCGTGCGGCGCACTGGGCGACGGCTGTCGTCCGCTCGTTGGGACGGTTTGGGCTGGCCGTTTCGGCCGCCGAATGGCGCCGCCAAGCCAACGCTTTAACGCATAATTTGCCAAAAACCGGGCAGTTACACTGCGGTCTTTGCGACCGTTGCGCTTCGGCAACACCTAAACCAGGTCGTTCGAATGCAACCGGTTTGGTAAATCGTTTCGTTGACGCCCATGGGGGCCCATGATATCCCAAATCATCCCGTGACGGAGCGTACGGGCAAGTCTGACGGGCGGTGACACGCCGCCAGCGTGGGAGCTGGGGTGGCCGGGTTCGTCTCGAATTACACGAACAAGCTCGACGCCAAGGGGCGCGTATCTATCCCCGCGCCCTTTCGATCGGTCTTGGCTCGTGACGGGTTCGAGGGCCTCTACTGCTTCCGCTCCTTCAACGCTCCCACAGTCGACGCGGGAGGTTTTCAATTGTTGAACGTCCTCGAATCGCGACTGGCAGACTTCGATCCCATGACCGAAGAACACGAAGCCTTGGCCATGACCTTCTACGGCGCCTCCGAGACGCTGAAGATCGACGGCGAGGGCCGCGTCGTCTTTACCGATACGATCCGTGAACATGCGGGTATCGATAAGGAAGTGGTGTTCGTGGGTCTGAATTATAAGTTTCAGATCTGGAATCCCGTGGCCTACGAAGAACAACGCAGGGCCAACCAGCAGCGCGCGCTCGAAGTCATGCGGCAGGCCGGCGGGCGCCGAAGCGGCGCCCGGGCCGGTGGCGGCGGCCTCAGCCTCACCGAGATGATGGGGCAGCGGCCCGCCGGCCCCCTCGGTGGCGACGAATGACCCTCGGCGAGGGACACCCTCCCGAGGCGCCGGGCCACATCCCCGTCATGCTGAACGAAGTGCTCGCCGAACTCGCCCCCAAGGCGGGCGAGACCATCGTCGACGGCACGTTCGGCGGCGGCGGCTACACACGGGCGATCCTCGCCGCCGGCGCGTCCGTCGTCGGCATCGACCGCGACCCGGCGGCGGTCGCCCGCGGCCGCGCGCTCGGCGATCCCAAGTTCACCATGGTCGAGGGCACGTTCGGCGCCATGGACGAGCACGTCGCCCGCCTCGGCATCGGCGCGGTCGACGGCGTCGTCCTCGATGTCGGCGTCTCGTCCTACCAGCTCGACCAGGCCGAGCGGGGCTTCTCCTTCCGCTCCGACGGCCCGCTCGACATGCGCATGGGCGGTGACGGGCCGACCGCGGCCGACATCTGCAATCACGCCGACGTCTCGGACCTCGCCCACCTCCTGCGCACCTTCGGCGAGGAGCGCCATGCCGGCCGCGTCGCGCGGGCCATCGTCGCGGCGCGCCCGCTGACGACCACAGCCGCGCTCGCCGCGGTGTGCGAGCGCGCGCTGAAGGCCGGCCCCGGCATCCATCCCGCGACGCGCACCTTCCAGGCGCTGCGCATCGCCGTGAACGACGAGCTGGGCGAGCTCGCGCGCGGTCTCGCCGCGGCCGAGCAGATCCTGCGCGCCGGCGGCCGGCTCGTCGTCGTCGCCTTCCATTCGCTGGAGGACCGCATCGTGAAGCGCTTCCTCGCCGAGCGCTCGGGCGCGGCGGGCGGCTCGCGCCACATGCCGGTCGTCTCCGCCCCGCCCGCGACCTTCATCGCCTCCGCCAAGCGCGCGCTCGCCGCGAGCGAGGAGGAGGCGGCAGCGAACCCGCGCGCCCGCTCGGCGAAGCTGAGGGCCGCTACGCGCACCGACGCGCCGGCCCAGCCGCTCGACCTCGCCGCCCTTGTCCCCCACGTCCGGCTGAAAGGGATCTGATGATCAAGCGTCCCATCCGCTTCGCCGCACTGGTCCTCGCGATCTCCACTGCGACCGTCAGCGCCACCGCCGTCTTCGTCATGAAAAAGGAGGCTGAGCGCGACGCATTCGCAATCCGTGAACTCAATCGAAAGATTGCCGCGGAGCGTCAAAGAATCAGCGAACTTAGAGCCGAGTGGGGCGCACTCGACAATCCGCAGCGGTTGCAGGCCCTCGTCGATCGGCACGCCGCGGTCCTGCGTCTCCAGCCGATCGACGGACACCAGATCGCAACGGTCCGCGACGTCGCCGCGGCCATTCGGCAACATCGGAAGGAGGGCGAGAAATGAGGCGCAAATCGGTTCGCAACGACGGAAGCCGCGGCCGCATCGCGCTGCTGCTCGCCGGCTGCGTCGCGATCTTCGGCGTCATCAGCGCCCGCCTCGTCGCGCTTGCCAACGCGCCGACGGTCGCCGCCTCGATCTACGCCACCTCGCCGCAGGATGACGTCCAGGCCGCGCGCCCGGACATCGTCGACCGCAACGGCGAGGTTCTGGCGACCGACCTCGCCACGGCCTCGCTCTACGCCGAGCCGCGCAACATCACCGACGTCGACGAGGCGGTGTATCTCCTCACCCAGGAGCTGCCCGAGCTCGACCCGGAGAAGCTGCGCAAGGACCTCTCGACCGAGCGCGGCTTCGTCTGGCTGAAGCGCGAGGTGTCCGGCCGCAAGCGCGAGGCGGTGCACAACCTCGGCATCCCCGGCATCGGCTTCCTGACGGAGACCACCCGCTTCTATCCGGGCGGCTCGACGGTGGGTCATATCGTCGGCCACACCAACATCGACAACGCCGGCATCGCGGGCCTCGAGAAGACCATCGACTCCGGCGGCCTCTCGGCGCTCCAGTCGGTGGGCCTCGCCCGCAAGGGGCGCGACCTCGCGCCGGTGCGCCTGTCGGTCGACCTTCGCGTGCAGCACGCCGTGCGCGACGAGCTCTCGCGTGCCATCGAGCGCTACCAGGCGGTCGCCGCGGTCGGCATCATCCTCAACGCGAAGACCATGGAAGTCGTCTCCATGGTGTCGCTGCCGGACTACGACCCGAACCAGCCCGAGCAGGCGCTCGAGCAGGTGCGCATGAACCGCGCCATGGCGGGCGTCTACGAGATGGGCTCGGTCTTCAAGACCTTCACCCTCGCCATGGGCCTCGACTCCGGCACGATCACGCCGAACTCCCTGCTCGACGCCCGCGGCAAGCTGCAGATCGGCAAGTACGCGATCGGCGACTTCCACGGCGAGAACCGCGTGCTGACGGCCTCCGAGGTCTTCAAGTACTCCTCCAACATCGGTTCGTCGCGCATCGCGCTGGCGCTCGGCGCCGAGCGCCAGAAGGAGTACCTGAAGTCCTTCGGCTTCTTCGACCGGATCGACACCGAACTCCCGGAGGCGGCGCAGCCGCTGGTGCCGTCGAGCTGGCCCAGGATCACCCAGGCGACCGTCTCCTTCGGCCACGGCATCTCGGTGACGCCGATGCACACCGCCGTCGCCGGCGCCGCGATGATCAACGGCGGCATCTACGCGCCGCCGACCTTCTTCCCCCGCTCCGAGGCGGAGATGATGAAGATCGGCCGCCGGGTGATCTCGCCGCAGGCCTCCAAGCAGATGCGCGACCTCTTCCTCCTCAACGGCGTCGAAGGGTCCGGCAAGAACGCGCGCGTTCCGGGGTATAATGTCGGCGGCAAGACCGGTACGGCCGAGAAGGCGGTGAAGGGCGGCTACGCGAAGAACAAGCGCCTCAACTCCTTCCTCGCCGCGTTCCCGATCGACGACCCGCAGTATGTGGTCCTCGTGACGATCGACGAGCCGAAGCCGGAGCCGGGCAAGCACTATGCGACCGCCGGCTGGAACGCCGCGCCGACGGTGGCCAACGTCATCTCCCGTGTCGGCCCGATGCTGCACGTCGCGCCGCGCTTCCCGGGTGACGATGCCATCGAGCGGGCGATCACGGTCGCGTACCAGGAGTAGGATGATGCGCCTCGGCGACATCGCGCCGGATCTCAGGGGGGCCGACCCGTCGCTCGACATCGTCGGCGTGACGGCGGACTCGCGCCAGGTGGCGCCGGGGATGCTGTTCGCCGCGCTGAAGGGCGCGAAGTTCGACGGCACGCGCTTTGCCGCCGACGCGGTCGCCGCCGGAGCCGTCGCGATCCTCGCCGCCGAGGATGCCGGGATCGACGTCGCTGTCCCGGTGCTGCGCGACCCCGACCCGCGCCGCCGCCTGGCGCTGATGGCCGCCGCCCTCGCCGGGTCGCAGCCGGAGGTGATCGTCGCGGTGACGGGGACGGCCGGCAAGACGTCGGTCGCCGAGTTCACGCGCCAGATCTTCGCCGCGGCGGGACACACGGCGGTGTCGATCGGCACCATCGGGATCCGCGGCGCGGTCGACGTTCCGGGCGGCCTCACGACGCCGGACCCGGTCGCGCTCGCGAAGGAGCTCGCCGACCTCGCCGGGGCGGGCGTGACGCACGTCGCGCTCGAGGCGTCGAGCCACGGGATCGACCAGCGCCGCCTCGACGGCGTGCGCCTGACGGCCGCCGCATTCACCAACATCGGCCGCGACCACCTCGACTATCACGCGACGCCCGAGGCCTACCTGAAGGCCAAGCTGCGCCTCTTCGAGACTCTGCAGCCCGACGCGGCCCGGACGGTCGTGAACCCGGACGCCCCGGGCGCCGGGGCCGTCCTCGCGGCGGCGCCCGGTGCATTCACGGTGGGCCGGCATGGGACGGGGCTGACGCTCGTCTCAACGGAGCGGCACCCGGGCGGGGCGCGTCTCGTGCTCGAGGGCGAGGGACGCCACGAGGTGGACCTGCCGCTGATCGGCGACTTCCAGATCGACAACGCACTGGTGGCGGCGGGTCTCGCCATCGTCTCCGGCGTTCCGGCGGCCGAGGCTGTCGCGGCGCTTGCGTCGCTGAAGGGCGCGCCGGGGCGGCTCGAGCTCGTCGGCCGCGCGCACGGGGCGCCGGTCTTCGTCGACTACGCACACAAGCCTGACGCCATCTCCGCGGCGCTGGCTGCGCTAAGATCTGACGTACCGGGACGGCTTGTCATTGTCGTCGGGGCGGGCGGGGACCGTGACCCCGGGAAGCGACCCCTGATGGGCGCTGCGGCGGCGGCGATTGCCGACGTCGTGATCGTGACCGACGACAATCCCCGGACGGAGGACCCCGCGCGGATCCGCGCGGCGGTCCTCGCCGGGGCGCCGGATGCCACCGAGATCGCCGACCGCGGCGAGGCGATCGCCACCGCCGTCGCGATGCTGCGCGAGGGCGATGCGCTGGTCGTCGCGGGCAAGGGGCACGAAGAGGGCCAGTACGTCGGTGACCGGGTCATCCCGTTCAGCGACCATTCAGCCGTCAAGGCGGCGATCGCAGCCCTATGACCGCGATCTGGACCCTCGGTGAACTCGCCGACGCCGCGCAGGGCCGCCTCCTCGGCGTCCCGCGCGACACCCCCGTTTCGGGCATCTCCATCGACACCCGCACGCTGCAGCCGGGCGACGCGTTCTTCGCGATCGTCGGCGTGTCGATGGACGCCCACAGGTTCGTCCCCGCAGCGCTGGAGGCAGGTGCCTGCGCCGCCGTCGTCTCCCACGGCGAGGCGGAGCGGGCGGTCGTCGTCGACGACGTGCTGGCGGCGCTCGGTCGCGTCGGCGTCGCGGCACGCGCCCGGCTCGCTGGCGGGACGCCCGTCGTCGCCGTCACCGGCTCGGTCGGCAAGACCGGCACCAAGGAGATGCTGCGCCTCGCCTTCGAGAGCGGCGGCCCGGTGCACGCCTCGGCCGCGTCCTACAACAATCACTGGGGTGTGCCGCTGTCCCTTGCGCGGATGCCGGCGGACGTCGACGCGGCGATCTTCGAGATCGGCATGAACCACGCCGGCGAGATCACGCCGCTGACCCGGATGGTGCGGCCGACGATCGCCATCATCACCCAGGTCGCCGCCGTCCACCTCGAGTTCTTCGACAGCGTCGCGGCGATCGCCGACGCCAAGGCCGAGATCTTCGCCGGCCTCGAGGACGGCGGGGTCGCGATCATCCCGGCCGACAACGACCACACCGAGCGCATGGCGGCCGCCGCGCGCGCCGCCGGCGCCGAGGTGGTCCTCTTCGGCAAGGGCGGCGACGTCTCGCTGGTCTCGCTGGACGCGGGCGGCGACGCCGTCGCGGACGTCTTCGGCGAGACCGTCTACTTCGAACTGTCGGACCCCGCGCCGCACGTCGCCAACAACGCACTCGCGGTCCTCGCGGCGCTGTCGGTCGCTGGCTGGGACATCGAGGCCGGGGCGGCCGCGCTGAAGGCCTGGTCGGCGCCGCAGGGGCGGGGGAGGCGGGTGCGCCTGCGCCCGGCCGGCGGCGAGGCGGTGCTGCTCGACGACTGGTTCAACGCCAACCCGTCCTCGATGGGCGCGGCGATCGCCACCCTCGGCCGCGTCCCCGCGCAACGGCGCATCGCCATCCTCGGCGACATGCGCGAGCTCGGGCCGACCGCGGACGACCTTCACCGTGGACTGGCGCCACTTCTGGTCGATGCGGACGTCCGAATCGTCCACACAGTCGGAGAGATGACAAAACATTTGCGTGACGCACTGCCCTTCGAACTGCGCGGCGTCCATGCCGCCACCGCCGGGGAGCTGGTCGGCCAGCTTCCGGAGGTCGAACCGGGCGATGCGGTGCTCGTGAAAGGCTCGAAGGCCATCGGTCTCGGAGCTGTCGTCGAGGCGATCGAGGAACGCTACGGGCTGACCGATGTTTGAGCTTCTTTCCAATCTCTCCGACCAGTTCCCGCCGGTGAACGTGTTCCGGTACATCACGTTCCGGACCGGCGGCGCGCTGGTGACGAGCCTTATCGTCACCTTCCTGTTCGGCCCGCGGATGATCCGCACGCTGCGCCTGCGGCAGGGAAAAGGCCAGCCTATCCGCGAGGACGGGCCCGCGAGCCACCTGCTGACGAAGCGCGGCACGCCGACCATGGGCGGGCTCATGATCCTCATGGGCCTCGTCATCTCGACGGTGCTGTGGGCGGATCTTGCCAACAAATATGTCTGGGTCATCCTCTACGTGACCCTCGGCTTCGGCGCGATCGGCTTCTACGACGACTACCTCAAGGTCTCGAAAGCCTCGCACAAGGGCTTCTCCGGCCGGGTGCGTCTCGCCATCGAATTCCTGATCGCCGGCAGCGCCGCGACGATCATGATGTACCTCGAGACTCCGGCGCTGGAATCGGCGCTGACCTTCCCCTTCTTCAAGGGTCTCATCCTCAACCTCGGCGTGTTCTTCCCCGTCTTCGCGGCGTTCGTGATCGTCGGCTCCGGCAACGCGGTGAACCTCACCGACGGGCTCGACGGCCTCGCCATCGTGCCGGTGATGATCGCCGCCGGCTCCTTCGGCGTCATCGCCTACCTCTCCGGTAACGCGGTCTTCGCGGACTACCTGCAGATCCACAACGTCGTCGGCGTCGGCGAGATCGCGGTGGTGGCGGGCGCGGTGATCGGCGCGGGGCTCGGCTTCCTGTGGTTCAACGCGCCGCCCGCTGCGATCTTCATGGGCGACACCGGCTCGCTGGCGCTGGGCGGCATGATCGGCGCCATCGCCGTCGCCACCAAGCACGAGATCGTGCTCGCCATCATCGGCGGCCTCTTCGTGCTGGAGGCGGTCTCGGTGATCATCCAGGTCGCGTCGTTCAAGCTGACCGGCAAGCGCGTCTTCAAGATGGCGCCCATCCACCACCACTTCGAGCAGCTCGGCTGGACAGAACCGCAGGTCGTCATCCGCTTCTGGATCATCGCCTTCGTCCTGGCGCTGATCGGCCTCTCCACGTTGAAGCTGCGATGATCCCGGTCAGCGCATACGACGGCAGCCGCGTCGCGGTCTTCGGGCTGGGCGGGTCCGGGCTGGCGACGGCCCGCGCCCTCGCCGCAGGCGGGGCGGACGTCCTCGCCTTCGACGACAAGGCCGAGAAGGTCGCCGCCGCAGTCGAGGACGGCCTTGCGACCGGCGATCTGCGCGGCGCGGACTTCGGCGAATTCGCAGCGCTGGTGCTCGCCCCAGGCGTCCCGCTGACGCATCCGAAACCGCACTGGTCGGTCGAGCTGGCACACGGTGCCGGCATCCCCGTCATCGGCGACATCGAGTTGTTCGACAACGAGCGTCGGGCGCGGATTGCCGGCCTGAGGCTCGCGGCGATCACCGGCACCAACGGCAAGTCGACGACGACCGCGCTGCTCGGCCATCTGCTGTCGGCGATGGGCGAGGCGGCGCAGGTCGGCGGCAACATCGGCCGCCCGGTCCTCGACCTCGACCCGGTCGCGGGGACGGCGGTCGTGGAGTGCTCCTCCTACCAGATCGACCTGGCGCCCAGCCTCGCGCCGGACGTGGGCGCGCTCCTCAACCTGTCGCCCGACCACATCGACCGGCACGGCACCTTCGAGCACTACGCGGACGTGAAGACGCGCCTCGTCGCGGCGAGCGGGCAGGCGGTGATCGGCGTCGACGATCCGACGTCGGCGCGGATCGCCGAGACGCTGGCCGCCGGCGGCAAGCCGGTCCACCGGGTGGGCGTCTTCGATCACAAGAGCGAGTTGCAGCGCCTGGCGCCGTCGGGCGTCGGCGCCATCGGCACGAGCCTCTACGTCGTCCGGAACGGCGCGACCCGCGAGGTCGCCTCGCTGGAGGGGATTCCCTCGCTGCGCGGCCGCCACAATGCCGAGAACGCCGCCGCCGCGATGGCGATGGCGATGGCGCTTGGCTTCGCGCCGGAGGAGGCGGCCCGCCACCTCGCCACCTTCCCGGGCCTCGCGCACCGGATGGAAGAGGTCGGGCGCGACGGGGCGGTGATCTTCGTCAACGATTCCAAGGCGACCAACGCGGTCTCCTCCGCGCAGGCCCTTGCCGCCTTCGACAGGATCCACTGGATCGTCGGCGGCGTCGCGAAGGAGGGCGGTGTCGAGAGCCTCACCTCGTTCGCGCCGAAGATCGCGGCCGCGTACCTCATCGGCCAGTCCACAGAGCTCTTCGAGCGTCAGCTCCGCCATCACGTCCCCACCGTGCGCTGCCGCACGCTGGAGACGGCTCTCGACGTCGCGGCCCGCGCGGCAAAATCGGATGGCGGTGTCGTGTTGTTGTCGCCGGCGTCGGCCTCGTTCGATCAGTTCCGTTCGTTCGAGCACCGCGGCGACGTGTTCCGGGACCTCGTGAGGGCCCGCCTGTCGAAGGAGACGGCCTGATGGTGAGCCGAGCGGAAACCAGCGAATTTGCCCGCTGGTGGTGGACCATCGACAAGACGCTCCTGTTCGCGCTCCTGGCGCTGATCGCGCTCGGGCTGATGCTCTCCTTCGCGGCCTCGCCGCCGGTGGCCGAACGCAACGGCTACGGCACCTACCACTTCGTGGTGCGCCACTTCATCTTCGCGGTGCCGGCGGTCTTCACGCTGATCTTCCTGTCCTTCTTCACGCCGCGGCAGGTGCGGCGGACGTCGCTCGTCCTCTTCGCCGGCGCGCTGGTCCTCATCATCCTGACGCTCTTCATCGGCGTCGAGGTGAAGGGCGCGCGGCGCTGGATCGGGTTCGGCGGCCTCACGGTGCAGCCGGCCGAGTTCATCAAGCCGGCCTTCGTGGTGATCACCGCCTTCCTGCTGTCGGAGGGGGCGCGGCGGCCGGACCTGCCGGGCCGGCTCCTCGCGGTCTTCCTGCTGGCGGTGGTCATCGCGCCGCTGGTCGCCCAGCCGGACTTCGGCCAGGCGATGCTGATCTCCATCACCTGGAGCGCGATGATCTTCCTCGCCGGACTGCAGTGGCGCTGGGTGTTCGCGCTCGGCGGCGCGGGCGTCGGCGGCATCGTGTCGGCCTACCTCTACCTGCCGCACGTGACCGCGCGCGTGAACGCGTTCCTCAACCCCGACGCGTCGGACAACTACCAGGTGGACCGCTCCATCGAGAGCTTCCTGCGCGGCGGCTGGTTCGGCGTCGGGCCGGGCGAGGGCATCGTCAAGCGCTCGCTGCCGGACAGCCACACCGACTTCGTCTTCGCGGTGACGGCCGAGGAGTTCGGCATCGTCATGTGCTTCGTCATCGTCACGCTGTTCGCGGCGGTGGTGCTGAAGGGCCTGTCGCGCGCGCTGCGGGAGGAGGACGAGTTCGTTCGCCTGTCGCTCGCCGGCCTCATCATCCTCTTCGGCGGACAGGCGTTCATCAACATGGCGGTGAACCTCCACCTGATGCCGGCCAAGGGCATGACCCTGCCGTTCGTCTCCTACGGCGGTTCGTCGCTGGTGGCGGTCGCCATCGGCATGGGCTTCGCGCTCGCCCTGTCGCGGCGTCGCCCGGGCCGGGTCCGCTTCACCGAGACGCGGCGCCTCAGCGAGGCGTTCGCGTGATGCGGGCGCTACTGGCCGCAGGCGGGACCGGGGGGCATCTCTTCCCGGCCGAAGCGCTGGCGAGCGTGCTGGAGCGGCGCGGTCACGAGGTCGAACTCGTCACCGATCGCCGCGCCACGACCCTCGTCGCGACGTTCCCGGCCGACGAGGTGCACTTCATCGAGGCCGCCACGCTGGCGGGCAAGAGCCCCGTCGCGATGGCGAAGATGGCGGTCGCCAACGCGGCCGGTCTCGTCCGCTCGCTCCAGGCGATGCGCCGCTTCCAGCCGGACGTCGCGGTCGGCTTCGGCGGCTATCCGACGCTGCCGCCGCTGACGGCTGCGCGCCTCCTCAAGGTGCCGGCGATCGTGCACGAGGCGAACGCCGTCATCGGCCGTGCCAACAAGAGCCTCGCCCGCCATGCGCACGTCGCGACGAGCTTTCCCACGGTGGAGGGGCTCCCCGCCGCGCAGGCCGCGACGCACGTCGGCATCCCGGTGCGCGAAGCCGTCCTGAAGGCCGTGGCGCCGTACGAGCCGCCGGCCGAGCACTTCAACCTTCTCGTCTTCGGTGGCAGCCAGGGCGCGCGGGCCTTCTCCGACATGGTGCCGCCGTCGATCGCGATCCTCCCGAAGGAGATGCGCGCGCGGCTCCAGATCGTGCAGCAGGCCAGGCCTGAGGACGTCGAGCGCGTCCGCGCCGCCTATCGCGAGCTGGGCGTCGCCGCCGAGATCGCGCCGTTCTTCAAGGACCTGCCGAAGCGCATCGCCGGGGCGCACCTCGTGATCGCGCGGTCGGGCGCCTCGACGGTGGCCGAACTTTCGATCATAGGGCGGCCGGGCTTGCTGGTGCCGCTTCCGGGCGCGCTCGACCAGGACCAGGCCCACAACGCCGCCGCCCTCGAGGCGCTCGGCGGGGCCCGGCGGCTCGACCAGAAGGCGCTCACGCCTGAGGTTCTGGCGAAGGAGCTCAACACCCTCATCGGCGATCCCGTTCGCCTCGCGCTGATGGCCGAGCATGCCAAGGGCCTCGCCAGACCGGACGCGGCCGAGCGCCTCGCGGACCTCGCCGAGCGCATCGCCGCAGGAGACGACGCATGATTGCCCCCCTGAAGATGACCACGGCCATCGGGCCGGTCCATTTCGTGGGCATCGGCGGCATCGGCATGTCGGGGATCGCCGAGGTGCTGCACAACCTCGGCTACAAGGTCCAGGGGTCGGACATCGCGGAGAGCGCCAACGTCCAGCGCCTGCGCGAGAAGGGGATTCCGGTCGCCATCGGCCATGCCGCCGAGAACCTCGGCGAGGCGACGGTGATCGTCGTCTCCTCGGCGGTGAAGCGGGACAATCCGGAGCTGATGGCCGCCCGGGCGCGGCTCCTGCCGGTGGTGCGCCGTGCGGAGATGCTGGCCGAGCTGATGCGCCTGAAGCAGGCGATCGCCGTCGGCGGCACGCACGGCAAGACGACGACGACCTCGCTCGTGGCGACGCTCCTCGAGGCGGGCGGGCTCGACCCCACCGTCATCAACGGCGGCATCATCAACGCCTACGGCACCAACGCGCGCCTCGGCGCGGGGGACTGGCTGGTCGCCGAGGCGGACGAGAGCGACGGCACCTTCGTCAAGCTGCCGGCCGACATCGCCATCGTCACCAACATCGACCCCGAGCACCTCGACCACTATGGCGACTTCGAAGGCGTGCGCGCCGCGTTCCGCCAGTTCGTCGAGAACGTGCCGTTCTACGGCTTCGCGGTGATGTGCATCGACCACCCGGAAGTACAGGCGATGGTCGGCCGCATCGAGGACCGCCGCATCATCACCTACGGCGCCAATCCGCAGGCCGACGTGCGCTTCATGAACGTCCGCCCGGGCCCGCGCACGGTGTTCGACGTCAGGATCACCGACCGCGTCACCGGCAGCGTCGGCCTCATCGAGGGCCTCTCCCTGCCGATGCCGGGGATCCACAACGTTGCCAACGCGGCCGCCGCGGTGGCGGTCGCGGACCGGCTCGGCATCGACGCGGATGCGATTCGTCAGGGGCTCGAGAACTTCCGCGGCGTGAAAAGGCGCTTCACCTTCGTCGGCGAGTGGAACGGGGTCGCCATCTACGACGACTACGGCCACCACCCGGTCGAGATCCGCGCCGTCCTCGCCGCCGCGCGCGAGGCGGCGTCCGGCAAGGTCATCGCCGTCGTTCAGCCGCACCGATATACCCGCCTCAAGTCGCTGTTCGACGACTTCTGCGTCGCCTTCAACGATGCCGATGTCGTGGTCGTCGCCGACGTCTACGCGGCGGGCGAATCACCCATCGAGGGGGCGGACAAGGACGGCCTCGCGGCCGGTCTCGCCGCGCGCGGTCACCGCGACGTCGTGGCGCTCGAGTCGCGCGAGGCGCTCGCCGGCGTGATTCGCGAGCGCGCCCGGCCGGGCGACATGGTCGTGTGCCTCGGCGCCGGCTCCATCACGCAGTGGGCGGCGAGCCTCCCCAAGGAGCTCGCCGAGTGACGTTTCCCGACCTCACCCCGCTCTTCGAGGGCGCCGGTATCAGGGGGCGACTGGAGCCGAACCGGCCGCTTGCGGACGTCACGTGGTTCCGCGTCGGCGGCCCGGCGCAGCTCCTCTTCTCGCCGGCCGACGAGGCCGACCTCGCCGCGTTCATGAAGGCGCTGCCGAAGGACGTGCCGGTTCACGTCCTGGGTCTCGCCTCCAACACCCTGGTGCGGGACGGCGGCGTGCCGGGCGTGGTGATCCGGCTCGGCGGGCGGGCCTTCGGCGAGGTCAACGTCAGCGGCATGCGCGTCACCGCCGGTACCGCGCTGCCGGACGTGAAGCTGGCGCGCGCGGCAGCGGACGCGTCGATCGCCGGCCTTGCGTTCTTCCGCGGCATTCCGGGCGCGCTCGGCGGGGCGCTGCGCATGAACGCCGGCGCCTATGGCGGGGAGACGAAGGACGTGCTGATCGCGGCGCGCGCCGTGGACCGCGCCGGGACGATCCACGTCCTGACGAACGCCGACTTCGGCTTTTCGTACCGTCACTCCGGCCTGCCGGACGACTTCATCTTCACCGAGGCGACCTTCGAGGGCACGCCCGGCGACCGCGACGCGATCCTCGCCGAGATGGACGGAATCACCTCCCGCCGCGAGGAGACGCAGCCGATCAAGTCGCGCACCGGCGGCTCGACCTTCAAGAACCCGCCGGGCGAGAAGGCCTGGCAGCTCGTCGACCGGGCCGGCTGCCGCGGGCTCGTCGTCGGCGGGGCGCAGATGTCCGAGCTGCACGCCAACTTCATGCTGAACCTCGGCGAGGCGACGGCGGACGATCTGGAGCGGCTCGGCGAGACCGTGCGCGGCCGTGTGCTGGCGGCGACGGGCATCGCGCTGGAGTGGGAGATCAAGCGCATCGGCGTGCCGGCGGGCGATGCGGTCCCGGCGTTCATGGGTGCGGACACGGGAGAGGCGGCATGACGCACGTTGCGGTCCTGATGGGCGGAATGTCCGCCGAGCGTCCGGTGAGCCTGAAGTCGGGCGAAGCCTGCGCGGCCGCGCTGGAGCGGGGCGGCTTCAGGGTGACGCGCGTCGACGTCGGCATGGACGTGGTGGCGCAGCTCCTGGCGCTGAAGCCGGACGTCGCCTTCAACGCGCTGCACGGCCCGATGGGCGAGGACGGCGTGATCCAGGGCATCCTGGAATTCCACAGGATTCCCTACACCCACTCGGGTGTGCTCGCCTCGGCGCTGGCGCTCAACAAGGACCGCGCGAAGGCGGTGATCGCGCGCGCGGGCGTGCCGGTGGCCGAGCACATCGTCACCTCGCGCTTCGAGGCGGCGAAGCAGCACGTGATGGCGCCGCCCTACGTGGTGAAGCCGGTCAACGAGGGGTCCTCGTTCGGGATCCTGATCGTGCCGGAAGGCGCCAACCGGCCGCCCGCGGAATTAACCATGCCGGACTGGGTCTACGGCGACGAGGTGATGGCCGAGCATTACGTCGCGGGGCGCGAGCTCACGTGCGGCGTTTTTGGGGATAAGGTCTGGGGCATCATTGACATCGTCCCGAAGAGCGAAAGCTTCTACGGCTACGACGCCAAGTACAGTCCTGGCGGATCCGAGCACATTTTGCCGGCTCGTCTTAAACCAAATATTTACCAGGATATACAAAAGTTCACTCTGTTGGCTCATCGAGCCTTGGGGTGCCGCGGAGTCTCTCGCGCGGACTTCCGATATGATCCGGACAAAGACGAACTCGTGTGCCTCGAAGTCAATACGCAGCCTGGAATGACGGAAACTAGCCTGGTTCCGGAAATGGCCGCGCATGCGGGCATGAGCTTCGAGGCCCTCGTGGCCGCAATGGTGGAGGACGCATCATGCCAGCGGTAGCGCCGCGCGCTTCTCGTCCCCGCATGACGGGGCCGTGGCCGACGCGAGTTCTGACCGCTGCCGTGCTGGTCGGCTCCTGCGGCGCGGGCCTCGCCTATTCGCAGGACCCGAGCCACGCCATCGACGCGGTCGGCCGCGTCAGCGGGTTCGAGGTGCGCGACATTTCCCTCAGCGGCCAGCACGAGACATCTATCAGCTCGATCGTCGCCACCGCCAGCCTCGCGCCGGGCGCGACCATGTTCACGGTTAACGCCGAGGATATGCGCAAGCGTGTCGAGGCGCTGCCGTGGGTGCAGCGCGCCACCGTGCGCAAGGTCCTGCCGGGGACGGTCAAGCTCGAGATCGAGGAAGCCGAACCGTTCGCCCGCTGGCGGACCGAGGGCGGCGTGAAGCTCATCGCCCGCGACGGCATGGTCCTCTCCGACTCGGTCGAGCCGCGCTATCTCGACCTGCCGCTGGTCGCCGGGCAGTCCGCGAACACCAAGGCGGAGGAGGCGGTGGCGCTGCTCGACGCCAACCCGCTGTTCCAGATCCGCACCCGTGCGGCCGTCCGCGTCGGCGAGCGGCGCTGGGACCTCGTGCTGGATACCGGCGCCACGGTGATGCTGCCGGAGGACAACCCGTCCGCCGCGCTCGACCGTCTCGCCGACCTCGAGATGAATGGCTCGATCACGATGGAGCCGGTCATCGTCGACATGCGCCTCGCCGACCGCACCGTCGTCGAGCTGCATCCGACGGATGCGAACGAACTCTACATCGCGCCGGAGCAAGAGAAGGGCTTCGAGGAGCCCTCCGACCTCCTGGCCGCCGCGATCGCCGAAGCAAAACGTGCCGACGACCCGCTCGCGGCGGCTATCCGGGAGGCGACGCAATGAACGTCATCGACATGCCGCGCCGCGTCGATCAGAGCCGCTGTCACGTGCCCGCCGGGCGCGGGTCGACCGTGTGCGTCCTCGATGTGGGGTCGACCAAGGTCGCGTGCCTCATCGCCAAGTTGAAGCCGGCGCCGGAGGAAGATCTCCTCACCGGTCGTACGCATGCGATCGAAGTTATCGGTTACGGATACCAGCAATCGCGTGGTGTTAAGTCTGGCGCGATCGTCGATTTGGACAAAGCGGAGCACGCTATTCGCAGAGCGGTGGATTCCGCCGAGCAAATGGCTGGGTTGACTGTCGAATCGCTTATCGTCGCTCAGACCGCGGGCCGCCTCTCGTCCGAGAACTTCGGCGCCAAGGTGGACCTCGACACGGGCGCGGTTCGAGAGGCGGACATCCGCAGGGTGCTCGCCGCCTCGGGGCGCCACCAAATTCCAGACGGACGCATCGCCTTGCACGCCCTCCCCATCGGCTACACCCTCGACGGACAGGACGGGATCCGTGACCCTCGCGGGATGGTGGGCGACACGCTGGGCGTGGACGTCAATCTGGTCACCTCGGACCGGTCGGCGCAGGACAACCTCGCCCTCCTGATCAACCGCTGCCATCTCGACGTCGATGCGATGGTTGCGACCCCCTACGCCTCGGCGCTCGCCTCCCTGGTGGACGACGAGGGCGAACTCGGCGCGGTCTGCATCGACATCGGCGGCGGGACGTCCACCATCGCGATCTTCGCGGACGGCAACCTCGTCCACGTCGATGCCGTCGCGATCGGCGGGCACCACGTCACGATGGACATTGCGCAGGGTCTGTCCATCCGCCTGGAAGAGGCGGAGCGGCTGAAGACGCTGCACGGCTCGGCCGTCGCCTCCGGGATCGACGAGCGTGCCATGCTCACCATCCATCCGGTGGGTGAGGAGGACGGCACCTCGCCGATCCAAATCCCCCGCCTGACCCTCAACGCGATCATTCGCCCCCGCGTCGACGAGATCCTGGAAATGGTTCGCGATCGACTGGTGCGGTCCGGCTTCTCCGGGCGCATCGGGCGGCGGATCGTCATGACCGGTGGCGGGAGCCAGCTCACGGGCCTCACCGACGTCGCGCGGCACGTGTTCGGCCGGCCGGTGCGGATGGGGCGTCCGCTCGGCGTGAAGGGCCTGCCCATCGCGGCCCGGGGCGCGGCGTTCAGCGCCGTCATCGGACTGCTCATCTATCCGCAGCTTGCGCCGGCCGCCTTGTTCGAGGCGTCGGGCCGCTCGTCGGGCACCATCGCCCGGCTCGGCCGCTGGCTGCGCGAGAGCTTCTGACGCGCCCGGCCACGGGCGCGCCAACAACAAGGCCCTTCGAAAGGGCCGACGAGAGATCGATCCGGCCCTCCGGCCGGCACAACGAAGCGCCCTGTGCGGGCATGGGACGAACTACGGGAGACATGAATGTCGTCCATTAACCTGAAGACGCCCGACCTGACCGAGCTGAAGCCACGCATCATGGTGTTCGGCGTCGGCGGGGCAGGGTGCAACGCCGTCAACAACATGATCGAGGCTGGCCTTGCGGGCTGCGACTTCGTCGTGGCGAACACCGACGCCCAGTCGCTGAACCTGTCCAAGTCCGAGCGCGTCATCCAGATGGGCATCGCGGTGACCGAGGGCCTCGGCGCCGGTTCGCAGCCGGACGTCGGCCGTGCCGCGGCGGAGGAGGTGATCGACGAGATCGCCGACCACCTGTCCGGTTCCCACATGGTGTTCATCACCGCCGGCATGGGCGGTGGCACGGGCACGGGTGCAGCTCCGGTCGTGGCGCGGGTGGCGCGCGACCAGGGTATACTGACCGTTGGCGTGGTCACCCGACCGTTCCAGTTCGAGGGTATGCGCCGTGCCCGTCTCGCCGAAGCTGGAATTGAAGAACTCGCGCAGCACGTCGATACGCTGATCGTCATCCCGAACCAGAACCTGTTCCGCATCGCCAACGCGCAGACGACCTTCGCGGACGCCTTCGCGATGGCCGACCAGGTGCTCTACTCGGGCGTGGCCTGCATCACCGACCTGATGGTGAAGGAAGGCCTCATCAACCTCGACTTCGCCGACGTGCGCTCCGTCATGCGCAACATGGGCAAGGCGATGATGGGCACCGGCGAGGCGTCGGGCGACAACCGCGCGATGCTGGCCGCCGAGGCCGCCATCTCCAACCCGCTCCTCGACGAGACCTCCATGAAGGGCGCCCGCGGCCTTCTGGTCTCCGTCGTCGGCGGCAAGGACCTCACCCTCTTCGAGGTGGACGAGGCGACGACCCGCATCCGCGAGGAAGTGGACGACGACGCCAACATCATCTTCGGCGCGACCTTCGACGACTCGCTGGAAGGCATCATCCGCGTGTCGGTGGTGGCGACCGGCATCGACCAGGAGCCGGGCGAGGAAGAAGACGACCACCCGCTCGACACCCGCGTCCTCTCCTTCGCCGGCCGCGCGGTGCGCGGTGCGAAGCCCGAGGCCGGCGCGGCCGCAGCCTCCGACCACAACCAGGTCGCGATCGCCGCGGTGGCGGCCGAGCTCGACGACTTCGAGGCCGCCCTCGAGCCGATCGACAAGGCCGAGGTCCTCGAGGACGAGGAGGACCTTGAGGTCCCTTTGGACGACAGGGACGACTTCGCCGCGCCTGAGCCGCGCCAGGCGGCCCGCGCCGCCCGCGAGGAGCCCGCGGCCGAGTACCACGAGGGCGACAGCCGCCGCCCGATGGGGATCCTGAGGGGCCTGATCGGTCGCTCGCGCCGCGAAGATGACGAGGACGCCGAGTTCGCGCCGGTCGAGCCGCGCGCCCAGCGCCGCCGCCAGCAGGTTCGCGCCCAGCGCCAGGAACTCGCCCGCCTGCCGGCGCCCGAGCCCGCCTACGAGGACGAGGTCGAGGAGGCGCCGCGTCAGCAGCGCCGCATGCGCCAGCGTCCCGAGGCCCAGGCCCGCCGCCAGCGCCGTGAGGAGGAGCCCGTCTCCCGCCAGCGTCCCGCCCAGCGTTCGTCGGACGAGGACCAGCTCGAGATCCCGGCCTTCCTGCGCCGCCAGGCCAACTGATCCCGTCGGCCGCAAGGCCGGCAGGACGCATGAGTGAACCGCGCGGCGGGGTCTCTGGCCCGGCCGCGCGATCGTATAGAAGGGGCGCATGGTCGACGAATATGCACCTCCGGCCCGCCGCCTCGTGCGGCCGGTCACCTTCCGCGGCGTCGGCGTCCACACGGGCGCTGACGTCGCGTGCGTCGTGAACCCCGGTGAGGACGGCGTGCGCTTCCACCGGACGGACACCGGCGGCACCGTCACCGCGAGCTGGCGCCACGTCGCCGCGACGCAGCTCCAGACCGTGATCCGCAGCGACGAGACGTCGGTCGCGACCGTCGAACACTTCATGAGCGCGATGTCCGCCCTCGGCATCTGGGCCGCCGAGGTGGAGATCGACGGGCCGGAGGTGCCGATCCTCGACGGCAGCGCCGCCCCGTTCCTCGCCGCGCTCGCCGATGCGTCGGAGCCGGTCGAAGGGGGCCGGGCGGTCAGGGTGCTGCAACCGGTTTCCGTGCGCATCGGGCGCGGTTTCGCATCGCTCCTGCCGTTCCCGTCGCGCCGCTTCGACGTCGGGATCGACTTTGCCGACGCCGCGATCGGCGAGCAGCGGGCCCTGTTCGACTTCGCCGCGGGGGACTACGGCGCCGAGGTCGCGCCAGCGCGCACGTTCGGTCGGCTGAAGGACATCAAGCGCCTGCGCCGCCGGGGGTTCGGGCGCGGCGCCTCGCTCGACAACGCGGTCGCGGTGGACGGCGCGACGGTGGTGAACCCGGAAGGGCTGCGCTTCGCCGACGAGTTCGCACGGCACAAGCTGCTGGACGCGGTGGGCGACCTCGCCCTCGCGGAGGCGCCCATCCTGGGGCTCTACCGCAGTCACCGGGGCGGCCACCGGCTGAACTATGCGCTGCTCGACAAGCTGTTCGCGCGAGCGGAAAACTTTCAATTGTTGCCAAATTGAAACAGATGCCGCAGGACGATGGTCACGCTTGTGAGCGCTTGCGGGAGGATGTTGGCCATCGCCGGCCGGTGTTGGTATCAGGTGGCCTGTAGAGGTGTGGAGTTCTACGATGGTGATGCGTTTCGCACGGCCGCTCGCGGCCCTGATCCTCGTCGTTGGCCTGGGTGCGTGCGGTAACCGCGTCACCGAGCTGGACTTCGAGGACCGTCCTGCGGACGAGCTCTACAACGAAGCCCTCGTCCTCATGAACGAGGGCGACTACCAGACCGCCGCCCTCAAGTTCGAGGAGGTCGAGCGCCTCCACCCCTATTCCGAGCTCGGTCGCAAGGCGCAGGTCATGCAGGCCTTCGCCAGCTACTCGCGCGGCCGCTACACGGACGCGGCGATCGCCGCCAAGCGCTACATCGCCCTCCATCCGGGGAGCGAGGACGCCGCCTACGCGCAGTACATCCTCGCCATGTCCTACTACAAGCAAATCCCGGACGTGACGCGAGACCAGGAGGGGACCGAGCGGGCCCTCGACGCGTTCAAGACCCTGATCGACAAGTATCCCGACTCCGAATACACCGACGACGGCCGCCGCAAGTACCGCGCCGCGCAGAACCAGCTCGCCGGACACGAGATGGAGATCGGCCGCTACTACCTTGAGCGGAACGAGAACCTCGCGGCGATCAACCGCTTCCGCGTGGTGGTCGAGAAATACCAGCAGACGGACCAGATCGAGGAGGCGCTGTTCCGCCTCACCGAATCCTACTATGCTCTCGGCGTGACGCAGGAGGCGCAGACCGCGGCCGCCGTGCTGGGCCACAACTTCCCGAACAGCCGCTGGTACAAGGACGCGTATTCGCTTCTCCAGAACGGCGGCTTCTCGCCGGACGAGAACAAGACGAGCTGGATCAGCCGCGCATTCGACGGCTTCAACGTTCTTTAAATCGGCGGTGACCGCTCGCCCGCACCGGGCGGCGTTCATGCCAAGAGGACCCTCGTGCTCTCACGGCTGATCGTTCGAAATATCGTTCTGATCGAAGCGCTGGATCTCGATCTGGAGGCGGGCTTCACCGTCCTCACCGGCGAGACCGGCGCGGGCAAGTCCATCCTCCTCGATGCGCTGGCGCTCGCCCTCGGGGCGAAGGCGGACGGCAAGCTCGTGCGCACGGGTGAGACCTCCGGCTCAGTCGCCGCGAGCTTCGCCATCGCGCCCACCCATCCCGCCTGCGCCATCCTCGACGAGCTGGGCATTCCGCGCGACGATACGCTCAACGTGCGCCGCGTCCTGTCCAGCGACGGCAAGGCCCGCGCCTTCGTCAACGACCAGCCGGTGAGCGTCGGCCTCCTGCGCGACCTTGCGCCGCTGCTGGTCGAGGTGCACGGCCAGCACGCCGACCGCGCGCTGATGTCGCCCGCCTCCCACCGCCGCCTGCTCGACGCGTTCGGCGGGCTCGCCGGCGAGGCGACGCACGTCTCGGTCCTGTGGCAGACGCTGAAGGATGCGGAGGCCGCCCTAGCCGAGCACGAGGCCGCGCTCGAGAAGGCGCGCGAGGAGGCGGACTTCCTGCGCGCCTCGGTCGACGAGCTCAGCAAGCTCGACCCCGAGCCGGGTGAGGAGGAGCGGCTCTCGTCCCACCGCCAGGCCATGGGCGCGGCCGAGAAGGTCGCGACCGACCTCGAGGAGGCGGCGTCCTCCCTGGAGGGCTCGAAGTCGCCCATCCCGACGCTCGCCGGCGTTCTGCGCAAGCTCGAACGCAAGGCGGCCGGTGCCGAGGATCAGCTCAACCCGGTGATGGACGCCCTCGCCGCGGCGCTCGACGCTCTCGAGGAGGCGCGAAGCACCATAGCCGACGCGCAGCGCTCGCTCGACTTCGACCCGCAGCAGATGGTCGAGCTGGAGGAGCGGCTGTTCGCGCTTCGCGCCGCGTCGCGCAAGTACAAGGTCTCGGTGGACGACCTCGCCGACCTCGCGAGCCGCATGGCCGACGAGCTCGCCGACCTCGACGCCGGGGAGGCGCGCAGCGACATCCTCACCCAGGCCGTCACCACCGCGGAGAAGGCCTACCGCAGCGCCGCCGAGGGGCTCTCCGACCGTCGGGCCGTCGCCGCCGAGGCGCTGGAGGCCGCCGTCGCCGCCGAGCTCGGGCCGCTGAAGCTCGACAAGGCCCGCTTCATCGTGCGCCGCGAGGCCGCGAACCCCGGCCCCGAGGGGCTCGACCAGATCGCCTTCCACGTGAAGACCAACCCCGGCTCGCCGGAAGGGCCGATCATGAAGGTCGCCTCGGGCGGCGAGCTGTCGCGCTTCCTCCTGGCGCTCAAGGTCTGCCTCGCCGACAAGGGCTCCGCCTCGACCCTCATCTTCGACGAGATCGACACCGGCGTCGGCGGCGCCGTGTCCGACGCCATCGGCTCTCGCATGGCGCGCCTCGCGGACAATCTGCAGGTGGTCTCGATCACCCATGCGCCGCAGGTCGCGGCCCGGGCGGACCACCACCTGCTGATCGCAAAGTCCTCCAACGGGTCGCAGACCGCGACCGCCGTGCGGATCCTCGACCTCGCGGCGCGGCGCGAGGAGATCGCCCGCATGCTCGCCGGCGCGACCGTCACCGACGAGGCCCGTGCCGCCGCCACCAAGCTGATCGAGGCGTAGCGGCCGTGGCCGGCGGTGAACGGACTGCGGTCGCGCCTTGCCGCCGCGCGGGGGCGAGGGTAGAGGTCGGTCAGGCTCGGCCCGCGCCTCCCCCCTCCATCCGGGGAAGTATCCGACATACGGGGCAGACGGTCATCGAACCATCCGTTCGAGCGTTCGCATAAGGAGGGGTTGCGGGTTCCGCTCGGGTTGGAGGTTCGTTGCATGAAACTGTCCGTCCCCATCCATCGCCTGAAGCGCCGCGCCCGGCTGATGTCCCGCGACCGCAGGATCGCCCTCGCCAGGGCCCTCGACCTCGTCGCCCGCGACGAAGGCTTTGCCGCCTGGAGCGAGCTTGCCGCCAGGACCGCGCGATCCTCGCCGGCCGGCACGATCCTCGCCCGGCTGGAAGCGGGCGACCTGATGCTGCTCGGCGCCCGCCCGCGCCAGGGCAAGACCGTGCTCGGCCTCGAGATCCTGCGCGATGCGGTCCGGGAGGGGCGCCACGCGGTCTTCTTCACGCTGGAGCTCACCGAGAGGGAGACCCGCGACCATCTCCACGCGCTCGCTGACGGTGCGGGGGACGGCACAGGGGAGAGCGGCGGGGACGGCGGCGAGCGCGTGCGCGTCGTCGCGTCCGACGACATCAGCGCCGCCGTCATCATGCGTGAGCTGTCCGGCGCGCCGCGCGGCACCGTGGCCGTCGTCGACTACCTGCAGGCCCTCGACCAGCGGCGGAGCAATCCGGAACTCGGCGCCCAGGTCGAGGCACTCGATGCGTTCGCGCGCGCCGAGGGGGTGATCCTGGTGTTCCTGTCCCAGATCGACCGCTCGTACGATCCGGCGCTCAAGCCCTTGCCGGATCTCGGCGACATCCGCCTGCCCAACCGCCTCGACCCGGCGCGGTTCACCAAGACGTGCTTCCTCCATGCGGGCCGGGCGCTGTTCGAGGCCACCGCTCCGTAGCGACGGTCCGCGGCGGCGGCGGGCCGACCCGCCGCCAAGCTGTGCGCCGGTGGCCGCGGCGGCAGTCCGCGGCGAGACAACGCCGCCACCGCGCGTTACATCACATTGCGCGTTGGATCGGGACGGAGGCGAGGGTGGCGGACAAGGCCCTGATGGAACGGCACGCGGCGCTCGCCGCGGAGATCGCCGAGCACGACAAGCGCTACTTCCAGGACGACGCGCCCACCGTCTCGGACGCCGAATACGACGCGCTGCGGCGCGAGCTGGAAGACCTCGAGACGGAGCACCCGGAGCTTGCCGACGGCTCCACCGCCGGGATCGGTGCCGCCCCGTCCGGCGCCTTCGCGACGGTCGAGCATCCGGTCGACATGCTCTCCCTCAACAAGGCGCTGACCGACGAGGAGGTGTCCGAGTTCATCGTCCGCGTGCGCCGCTTCCTCAAGCTCCCCGCCGACGAGACGCCCGCCACCACCGCCGAACCGAAGATCGACGGCCTCTCCATCTCGCTGCGCTACGAGGCGCGTCGCCTCGTCGTCGCCGCCACCCGCGGCGACGGGCACACCGGCGAGAACGTCACCGCCAACGTCGCCCACGTCGCTGCGATCCCGCAGACGCTGCCGAAGGACGCGCCGGACATCTTCGAGATCCGCGGCGAGGTCTATATGACCCACGACGCGTTCGACGCCCTCAACGCCCGCCTCGCCGAGGACGGGAAGAACCCCGTCGCCAACCCGCGCAACGCCGCCGCCGGGTCGCTGCGTCAGGTGGACCCGGCCAAGACCGCCGACCGGCCGCTCGACTTCTTCGCCTATGGCTGGGGCGAGGTCTCCGCGCTTCCCGCTGACACCCAGCACGGCATGATCGAGGCGCTGAAGTCCTACGGGATGCCGGTGAACCCGCTCACGCGCATCTGCCACGGCCTCGACGAGATGCTGGCCGCCTACGCCGACGTCGCCGCCCTCCGGTCCGAGCTGCCCTATGACATCGACGGGATGGTCTACAAGCTCGACCGGCTGGACCTGCAGCGGCGCCTCGGCGAGCGGGAACGGCGCCCACGCTGGGCCGTCGCCCACAAGTTCCCCGCCGAGCGCGCCGTCACCACGCTGGAGGACATCGAGATCCAGGTCGGCCGCACCGGCGCGCTGACCCCCGTCGCGCGGCTCGCGCCGATCACCATCGGCGGCGTCGTCGTGCGCAACGCCACCCTCCACAACGCCGACGAGATCGCCCGGCTCGACGCCCGCATCGGCGACACGGTCGAGATCCAGCGCGCCGGCGACGTGATCCCCCAGGTGCTGCGCGTCCTGAAGGACAAGCGGCCCGAGGGGGCGGCGCCCTACGTGTTCCCCGACCATTGCCCGGTCTGCGGCTCGAAGGTCGAGCAGGAGACGAACCCCGGGACAAACCAGCCGGGCGTCGTGCGCCGCTGCACCGGCGGCCTCATCTGCCCCGCCCAGCAGTACGAACGCCTGCGCCACTTCGTGAGCCGCGCCGCGTTCGACATCGAGGGCCTCGGCGCCAAGCAGATCGCCGCCTTCCACTCCGAGGGGCTGATCGACACCCCCGCCGACATCTTCACGCTGGAGGCGCGCGACGCCGGGCGGCAAGAGGGCGAGCGGATCATCGACCGCGAGGGTTATGGCGAGACGAGCGTCCGGAACCTCTTCGACTCCATCGAGAGCCGGCGCACCATTCCGCTCCGCCGCATGATCTACGCCCTCGGCATCCGCCGCGTCGGCGAGGTCTCGGCCCGCGTCCTCGCCCGCCACTTCCAGTCCTGGGCAGCCTTCCGCGCCGCCATGGGCAGCCTCGCGATGGACGTCGACGCCCGCGCCGAGCGCCGGCGGATCCTGCGCGCGGCCGGCAAGCGCAAGCGCAGCGCCGACGCGGCGGCCGAGGTGCTGGCCCTGCCGGACGTGTCGAAGGAGGCCCTCGCCGCGGACGAGCTGCGCGACGAGCTGACCGTGATCGACGGGATCGGCGAGGTGGTCGTCGACGCCCTCGAGGCGTTCTTCGAGGAACCCCGCAACGTCGCCGCCGTCGACGACCTGGCGGCCCAGCTCACCATCGAGGACGACGTCGCGAAGGCCGTGGACTCGCCGATCGCCGGCAAGTCCATCGTCTTCACCGGATCGCTCGAGCAGATGACCCGCGACGAGGCCAAGGCCCGCGCCGAGGCGCTCGGGGCCCGGGTCGTCGGCTCGATCTCGAAGAAGACCGACATCGTGGTCGCGGGGCCCGGCGCCGGGTCGAAGCTCACCAAGGCGCAGGACCTCGGCCTCACTGTCTGGGACGAGGCGGCGTGGATGGACGTCGCCGAGGGGTAGGCCGGCGGCGCTGGGAGAGCGACGGCGCGGGCGCCCGGACGAGCGGGCACGGCGGTGCGAGGGCGTTCCCCCTCGCGCTCCCCCGCCTCGCCGGCGGGCAGCCGTTCGGATCAGACAGCCGCGAAGGGGCGGCTGACTGACCCGAATGGCTGGTCCGAGGCTGGGACGGCCCGGCACCGCGTCAAGACGCCGTCCTCGCCATGCTCGCGCGGGGCGCTGCGCGTGGCTCCGGGCGGCATCTTGACCCGGCACCGGCCCGTCGCGTCGCCGGTGCGGACGATGGCGGCGGGGACGGCGTGTGCCGGGTCCCGGGTCCGGGTGGCGCGGGGTCAGGAGCCCTGCGCGGCGCCGGAAAGGACGTCGCCGAAGGCCACCCACGAGTTGCCGTCGAACCGCGTCAGCCACATGCTCTGGATCGGGTAGAAATCCGTCTCGCTCGTCTTGATCGTGACGCCGGGGCGGAGCGTGCCGAGCTTGAAGTCGAGGTTCGCCGCCGCGCTCATGATCGCCTCGCGCGAGAGGTCGTCGCCGAGCTGGTTGAAGAGGTGCTCCAGCGTGAGGCCGTGGCCGTACCCGAACACGGTGAAGGAGGAGGCGCGGTCGGCGTCCGGGTAGTACTGGTCGAGGAAGGCGTGCATCGCCAGCATCGTCTCGTCGTCCTTCATCGCCGGATCGGTGGGATCCTTCGCGTAGGAGGCCGAGACGATGTCCTTCGAGTTGTCGAGGCCCGCCGGCTTCAGCACGGCGCCGACCGACTGCGAGACGTTGTTGAGGAGGTGCAGCGGCTTCCAGCCGAGCTCGGCCACCTTGCGGATCGCCTGCGCCGCGAACTTCGGTGTCGTGATGTTGAGGAAGATGTCCGCCCCGGCCGACTTCAGCTTGATGATCTGGCTGTCGACCGTCGGGTCGGAGACCTCGTAGGGCTCCTCGGCGACGATCATCGAGACCTTGTCGCCGAGGGCCTCCTTGAAGCCGTTGACGTAGTCCTTCCCGTAGTCGTCGTTCTGGTAGAGGATGCCGACCTTGCCGCCCGGCGCCTCGCTGAGCACGTACCGGCCGTAGATGCGGCCCTCCGAGACGTAGTCCGGCTGCCAGCCCATCGTCCACGGGTGCGTCTCCGGGTGGCCCCACTTCGAGGCGCCGGAGGAGACGAAGAGGAGCGGGATCTCCATCGCGTTGGTGTAGTCGTTGATCGCCGAGACCGTCGGGGTGCCGAGGCTCGACATCAGGAAGTGGACCTCGTCCGACTCCACCAGGCGCTGGGTCTGCTCGAAGGTCTTCGGCGGGCTGTAGCCGTCGTCGTAGGAGACCCACTCGAACTTGACGCCCTTCACCCCGCCGTCGGCGTTCAGCTTCTCGATGTAGTGGCCGATGGTCATGCCGATCTGCCCGTATGCGGAGGCCGGTCCCGAATACGGCATCGTGTTGCCGATCTTGATCGTCTGCCCCTTGGCGATGGCCGGCAGCGGCAGCATCGAGGACGCAGCGATTGCGGCACCGCCCTTGAGCACGCCGCGACGAGTGGGGGTCAGGATCATCGTTCGCTCCCTAGTCAGTGCCCGCTCGCGGGGCCTTTGTCGTTGAGGTGCCTGAGCCGCCGCAGCGAGGAGCGGACGAGACCGCCGATCCCCTGCGGGGCGAGGTAGATGAGAAGGATGAGGATCAGCCCGTAGACGGCGCCGGCGAGGCCCTTGGTGGCGACCTCCTGGGCGACGTTGGGCGCGTAGACCACGAAGAGCCCGCCGAAGATCGCCCCCGGCAGCCAGCCGACGCCGCCCACCACCATGCCGACGAAGAGCGCGATGGAGAGCGTGAAGGTGAAGCTGTCGGGCGCCACGAACGGCAGGTAGATGGCGGTGAGGCTCCCCGCGAGCCCGGCGATCATCGCCGAGATCCCGAAGCAGGTCGCCTTGTACCTGGAGACGTCGACGCCCATCGACCGCGCCGCGATCGGGTTGTCGCGGATCGCCATGAAGGCGCGTCCGGTGCGGCTCGTCACGAGGTTGTGCGCGAACCAGTAGACGAGGACGCACACGAGGAGCACGAAGAAGTACATGTACTGGTTGGCGCTGAGCGGCAGGCCGAGCGGCACCTTCGGCTTCATCGCGTAGTACTGCAGGCCCTGCACGCCGCCGGTCCACGCCTCGAGGGGCGAGAGCTTCAGGATCTGCGGGGTCGCGACGGCGAGCGCGAAGGTGGCGAGCGCCAGGTAGATGTTCTCCAGCCGAAGCGCCGGCAGCCCGAAGGCGACGCCGATGGCGAACGTCACCACCGCCGCCACCGGCAGCGTCAGCGGGTAGGGGACGCCGAAGTGGACCATGAGGATGGCGGTGGTGTAGGCGCCGATGGCGAAGAAGGCGCCGTGGCCGAGCGAGAACTGCCCGTTGATCCCGGTGAGGAGGTTGAGGCCGAGGATCGCCAGCGAATAGATCAGCACCTTCGTCAGCGTCGAGACGCCGAAGTTCGAGAGCAGGAACGGCAGGGCGACGAAGACCGCGAGGACGACGAGGGTCGCCGCCATCCCGCCGAGGCTGCGCCGGCGTGCCCTGGCACGGCGCGTGGCGGACGTGGAGGCGGCCGCGGTCTCGGGTGTGAGGCGGGACGTGGTCTGGTCCATCGCTCAGACCCTCTGCACGAGGCGCTGGCCGAAGAGGCCGGTCGGCTTGACGACGAGAACCACCACGATGAGCGCCAGCGCGATGGGCAGCTTAAGCTCCGCGCCGACGACGGGGATGTACGTCCCCGCGAGGTTCTCGACGATGCCGACGAGGAAGCCGCCCAGCACCGCCCCGCCCGGCGAGGTGAGCCCGCCGAGCACCGCCCCGGCGAAGCCGTAGAGCAGGATGGAGAGCATCATGTTCGGCTCCAGGAACACCTTGTGGGCGATGAGCATCCCGGCGATCGCGCCGACGCCGGACGCCATCCCCCAGCCGAGCGCCGTCATCATGCCGACGCGGATGCCGACGAGCCGTGCCGATACCGGGTTCGCCGCCGAGGCGCGCATGGCGAGCCCCGCCCGCGTGAACTGGAAGAAGAGCGCCAGTGCGAGCAGGACGACGAGTGTCACGGCGACCATCCCCGCGTCGTGGCGCGAGACGAGGCCGCCCTCGGTCAGCGGCCCGTTGCCGAACGGGGTCGGGAACGGCTTGATGGTGTGCTGCCAGATCTCGCCGGCGAGCGAATTGAAGATGAGGAACAGCGCCACGAACACCGCGACGTGGGAGAGGACGGGGGCGTTTCGGATCGGCGCGAAGACCGTGCGCTCGACGAGGAAGCCGCCGGCGATGGAGATCGCGACCGTCAGCACGAAGGCGAGGATGTAGAGCGGCAGGCTGAGGAGCGTGCCGCCGGATTCGGCGCCGAACCACTGCATCAGCTGCCAGGCGATGTAGGTGGAGAACATCGCCATCTCCCCCTGACCGAAGTTCAGGTGGTGGATCGCCTGATAGATCATCACCACCGCAAGCGCGACGCAGGCGTAGATCGCGCCCGTGGCGATCCCGGCGAGGACTTGGGCAACGAAGAGGTCCATCAGGTCTCCCGATCCTTGTCGTGCGGCCGGCGCGGCGGCGTGCGGCGGGGCCGGCACTGCCGCGTGTGGCGCCGGGCGCGGGGGGCGTGCCGCGCCTTGGGCCGCCGGCCCCTCGGGCAGGCCCGGGGAGGGTTAGAACCCGAGGTAGGCACGGCGGATCCCCTCGTCCTGGCGGATGGTCTCGGCGGGACCGGACATCACTACGCGGCCGGTCTCGAAGAGGTAGGCCTCGTCGGCGATGTCGAGCGCGAGGTTCGCGTTCTGCTCGACCACCAGCATGGAGACGTTCTCCTCCCGCTTGACCGTGGCGAGGATGGCGAAGAGCTCCTGCGTGATGAGCGGGGCGAGGCCGAAGGACGGCTCGTCGAGCAGCATCAGGCGGGGGCGAAGCATCAGCGCGCGGCCGATCGCCAGCATCTGCTGCTCGCCGCCGGAGAGCGAACCCGCCTGCTGCGCCCGCCGCTCCCTGAGGCGGGGGAAGTAGGCGTAGATGCGCTCGATGTCGGCCGCGATCCCCGGCGCCGGGCGGGTCATAGCGCCGAGCTGGAGGTTCTCCTCGACCGAGAGCGTGGTGAACGTGCCGCGCCCCTCGGGGACGTGGGCGATGCGCAGCCGCACGACGTCCTCGGTCGCCTTGCGGGTGATCGACGCGCCGTCGAACAGGATGTCGCCGCGGGTCTTCACCATGCGGCAGATGGCGCGCAGCGTCGTCGTCTTGCCCGCGCCGTTGGCGCCGAGGAGCGCGGTCACGCCGCCCTCCTTCACCTCGAAGTCGATGCCGTGGAGCGCCTTCACCGGCCCGTACGTGGCCTCGAGCCCGGTGACGGAGAGGAGGGCGGTCATGCCGCGTGACCGAGGTAGGCCTCGATCACGGCCGGGTTCTGCTGCACCGCGTCCGGCGCGCCCTCGGCGATCTTGCGGCCGAAGTTCAGCACCACCACCGTGTCCGACACCGACATGACGAGCCCCATGTGATGCTCCACCAGGAGCACTGTGATGCCGAGGTCGTCGCGGATCTGGCGGATGAGGGAGGCGAGCTCCCCGATCTCGTCGTGGTTCAGCCCCGCCGCGGGCTCGTCCAGCAGCAGCAGGGTCGGCCTGGCGGCGAGCGCGCGCGCCAGCTCCACACGCTTCTGGACGCCGAACGGGAGGCCGGCGATCGGAAGGTCGGCGACGCTCCCCAGCGAGAGAATGTCGACGATGTCGCTGGCGGCCTCGAACACGGCGTCCTCGTTGCGCCGGCAGCGGGGGAGGCGCAGCCCGTCGCTCAGCGGATCGGAGACGCCGCGCGAGTGGGCGCCGATGCGGATGTTGTCGAACACCGAGAGGGTGGAGAAGGCCGCGACGTTCTGGAACGTGCGGCCCATGCCGAAGCGGGCGATGCGGTGCGCCGGATGGGCCAGAATGTCGATCCCCTCGAAGGTGATCGAACCTGACTTCGGGGTGTAGAGGCGCGAGAGGCAGTTGAAGAGGGTGGTCTTGCCCGCCCCGTTCGGGCCGATCAGGCCGAGGACTTCGCCGCGCTTCAGGTCGAAGCTGACGCCGTCGAGCGCGACGACGCCGCCGAAGCGGACGGTCACGCCGTCGACACGCAGGATCGGGTCGCCGTCAGCGGGCGCTCGGTCCCCCATACTCCCTGGCCCCCAAGTCCCTCGCGGAACGTCCTGGCTCTTTGCGAGCCTATCTCTTGTCGGCCGATCCCTTTGGAACCGGCCCCTTAGGGCAGACATAACCACACGCTCCGGTAAGCCTGTCAATATGCGGAACGTGGGTTCGCAAAAAAAATTCATTATGCGTTTAATTTAATATCGGGCCGATTGGCGCGGTCGGGAAGTTGAGTTAATTTTCTGATTAAAATCATGATGCCGAGGGGAGGGGTGGCCTTGAAACACCCGTCGTTTCACGCCCGCACCACGCCGGACAAGGTCGCCTATCTGATGGCGGGGTCGGGTGCGAGCCTGACCTACAAGCAACTGGAATCACGGTCGAATCAGGGCGCTCACCTGTTGCGGCGGATGGGCGTTGGCGCCGGCGGGAACATCGCCATCCTGATGGAGAACAGGCTCGAGTTCTTCGAGGTGATGTGGGCGGCGCACCGCTCAGGTGTCCTCTACACCGCCGTCAGCCGTCACCTCGGCGCCGACGAGGCCGGCTATATCGTCAACGACTGCGGGGCGAAAATCCTCTTTCTGTCCGAGGCGTACGCGAACCTGGTCCCGAGTCTCAGAGAGCGCCTGCAGCCCGAAGTTGCGATCGTCATCGCCGGAGCGCACGACCCGTCGGGAGCCCCGACCTGGCGCGAGCTCTGCGACCGCGAGCCGGAGACGCCGATCGCGGACGAGTGCTGCGGGGCGGACCTCCTCTATTCGTCCGGCACGACCGGGCGCCCCAAGGGGATCGTCCTCGAGCACGAGCCCGGACCGATCGACACGGTGAACCCGCTGCTGACGCTGCTGTGCGAGACGATGGGCGGGATGACGGCCGCGTCGGTCTACCTCTCGCCCGCCCCGCTCTACCATGCCGCGCCGCTCCGCTTCACGCGGACCGCCGCCAACATCGGCGCCACCACCATCGTGATGGAGAAGTTCGACCCGGAAGCGTTCCTTCGCCTCGTCGAGGAGCACCGCGTGACGCACACGCAGCTCGTCCCGACCATGTTCGTCCGGCTCCTCAAGCTGCCCGAGGAGGTGCGCGCGGCGGCGGACGTGTCCAGTCTGCGCTGCGCGATCCACGCGGCGGCGCCCTGCCCGGTGGAGATCAAGGAGCGAATGATCGCCTGGTGGGGGCCGGTCATCCTCGAGTACTACGCCGGGACCGAGGGGAACGGCGTCACCGTGGTGGACAGCGAGGCGTGGCTGAAGCACCCCGGTACCGTCGGGCGCAGCCTGATCGGCAGCATCGTCATCGCCGACGGGGACGGGCACGAGCTCCCTCCGGGGCAGATCGGCCGGGTCTACTTCGACTCCGGCCGCGACTTCGTCTACCGGGGCGACGCCGACAAGACGGAGGCGGCCTTCCTGCGGCCGGGCTGCGGCACCCTGGGCGACATCGGCAGTGTCGACGAGGAGGGCTACCTCTACCTGTCGGACCGGGCCGACTACATGATCATCTCCGGCGGCGTGAACATCTATCCGCAGGAGACCGAGGACATCCTCATCTGCCATCCGGCGGTGGCGGATGCCGCGGTCTTCGGCGTGCCCAACGAGGACCTAGGCGAGGCGGTGAAAGCGGTGGTGCAGCTCCAGGACGGCGCCCACCCGGGGCCGGACATGGAAGCCGAGCTGATCGCCTACGTGCGCAGCCGCATCTCCTCCCTCAAGGCGCCGCGCTCGATCGACTTCCGCGACCAGCTCCCCCGCACGCCGACCGGCAAGCTGATGAAGCGCATCCTCAAGGAGGAGTACAAGGCGGCGGCACGCGCCCCCTCCGGCGCGCTCGCCTGACCGGGACGGTTCGCGGTCTCGGCGCGGCGGGCGGGTCTCCCCCAAGCGGTCGACGTTCCGCCGGTGCCGTCGCGGGGCCGGCCGCTTCGCCCACGCCCGGCCGGGGACGGGCAGGCCGCGCCGGTCCTAGCGGGGCGACATGCGGATCGCGCCGTCGAGACGGACGTCCTCGCCGTTGAAGTAGCTGCACTCGATCATCGTCAGGGCGAGCTGGGCGTATTCGTCCGGGTCGCCGAGCCGCTGCGGGAAGGGGACCGACGCGGAGAGCGCCGTCCGCACCTTCTCCGGCGCGGAGGCGAGGAGCGGCGTGTCGAAGATGCCGGGAAGGATCGTGTTGACGCGGATCCCCGCGTTGGAGAGGTCGCGCGCGATCGGAAGCGTCATCCCGACGATGCCGGCCTTCGATGCCGTATAGGCGACCTGGCCGATTTGTCCGTCCTCGGCGGCCACCGACGCGGTGTTGACGATCGCGCCGCGCTCCCCGTGCTCGAGCGGGTCCAGCGTGAGCATGCCCTCCGCGGCGAGCGCGATGCAGCGGAAGGTGCCGACGAGGTTCACCGCGATGACCTTCTCGAACCGGTCGGTGGGAAAGCGCGTCGGCTTCCCGCTCTCGCGGTCGATGCTGGCGGTGCGCTGCGCCCCGCTGCCGATCCCGGCGCAGTTGATGAGGATGCGCTCCTGCCCGTGGGCGGACCGCGCCGCCTCGAACCCGGCGATGGCGCTCGCCTCGTCGGCGACGTCGACCTTGGCGAAGGTGCCGCCGATCTCGGCGGCCAGCGCCTCGCCCCTGGCGGCATTGAGGTCGAAGAGCGTCACCTTGGCGCCCCGGACCGCGAGGGCGCGAGCCGTCGCGGCGCCGAGCCCCGACGCCCCGCCCGTGATGATGGCCGCCACCGACCCGTCGATCTTCATGTTGGGGTCCTCCGATGATTGTCGCTGCCCCGGAGTACCGCATTTCCGCCCGCAAGTTAATCAATTAATTAAGATCTGGGCCGTGTCCGGAAGCCCAGCGAGGGTCGACGAACGGCGCCGCGGTCCATATGCCTCGGGGGCCGGAAATGTGGCGCGCTCCGCGCAGCCCCCCAGAAAAGGACCGTTCGATAGATGGCGCTCGTCAGCACGCACGTTGGATACGTCGAGAAGTGGGAATGCGACACGAACGACCACCTGAACGTCCGCTACTACGCAAAGCGCTTCGACGAGGCGCTGGAGATGCTGGCGGCGCTGACCGGCCATCCTTCGGTCACCGTCAAGAGCCGCCACGTCCGCTTCCACCGCGAGCTGCGGGCCGACGCCATGACGCGGGTGCGGTCCGGCCGCGTGATCGGCGGTCCGGCGAACGGGCGGATCGTCCACCTCCTGGAGAACCCCGAGACCGGTGAAACCGCCGCGACCGCGCTCGACCAGGTGGACGGCCTCGCCGGAATCGGCGGCGTCCCGGCGGAGGAGGTGGCCGCGGCGATGCCGCGCAGCGTGCCGCTGGAGCCGGCCGAGCCCGCCGACGCGGTCGCCAGGCTGGAGCGGGGCGCGGCGACGCTCTCCAATATCCGCGTGGCGGACCCGCGTTCGTTCGACGCCGTGGGTCGCTACCGGTCGTTCGAGTTCATCAGCGGGTTCAGCGACGCCGGTGCCCACGTCTGGGCCTTCGCCGGGATGGGCAGCGCCTTCATGGCCGAGCGCAACTGGGGCCGCATCGCGGTGGAGAGCAAGCTGACCGTGTTCGGGACGGTCGAGCCGGGTGCGGTTCTGCGGCAGATCTCCTGGATCCCCGACGTCGCGCCGAAGTCGATGGCGCTCCTGCACCAGGTGGACGACGTGCGCACCGGCAAGGTCATCGCCCGCGGCGACGTTCGGGTGATGATCCTCGACTTCGCGACGCGCCGCTCCGTGCCGATCCCCGACGTCCTGCAGTCGCTCCCGGCCTGAGGCGTCAGCCCGCCGGGGCGCGCATGAGGCCGAGGATCGCGGCGCCGACGTCCTCCTCCCGCTGCATCAGCCGGTCGGGGCCGAGCTCGGCCATCGGGACGTTGGAGTAGCCGTAGGCGAGGCCGACGAACGGGACCCCGGCCGCGCGCGCCGTCTTGTAGTCGACGTCGCTGTCGCCCACGAAGACGGTCCGCTCGATCGTGCCGCCGGCTGCCTCGACGGTCGACGTCAGGTGGCCCGGATGCGGCTTGGAGACCGAGAAGGTGTCGATGCCGGCGATGAAGCGGAAGCGGGGCGCGAGCTCGAGCGCGCCGAGGAGGGTCTTCGCCATCTGCTCCCGCTTGTTGGTGCACACGGCGAGGCCGACGCCGGCGGCGTCCAGCGTGTCGAGGGCGGCGAGGAGTTCCGGGAAGGGGCGGCTCAGCTCGGCGATGCGCTCGGCGTAGTGGCCGAGGAAATCCTCGTAGGCCGAATCGAGGTCCGGATCGCTCATGGTGATCCCGGCATCATGCAGCGCGGCGGCGATCATCGCGCGGGCGCCCATGCTGATGTGCGGGCGCAGAATGTCGCCCGCGATGGCCGGAACGCCGCGCCGGCCCAGCACGACATTGCAGGTGTCGATGAGGTCGGGAGCTGTGTCCACCAGCGTCCCGTCGAGGTCGAAAACCGCCAATCCGTTCACGTCACGTCTCCGCTTTCGTGACGGGATAACCGTGGCGCACCGTCACGCCAAGAGCATGGATGGCTTGCAAGTTGGGCTGCGACTTGCTTCAAGCGCCCGGTAAATCGCCAGTAGACCGTTAGGGGTCCCACGATGCGTGCTCTTGCACTTGCTGCCGCCATTGGTCTTTCCCTCGCCATTGCGCCGGCCTACGCGCAGAATGCCACGGCCCCCGCGGCCGGCGGAGAGAACGTCAACGTCACGCCGGAGCAGTTGGCGCTCGCGCAGGACGTCGTCGACCTGACCGAATCGGCCCAGTCCTTCGACGATATCCTGCCGCGGATCGCCGCCCAGGTTCAGAACGTCTTCACCCGCAACAACCCGAGCATCGCGCGCGAGGTGGAGGACGTCGTCCTGCAGGTCGCCCTCGAGTTCGCCCCGCGCCGCGTCGACCTCGCCAAGACGATCCAGCAGGTCTGGGCCCGCCGCTTCACGACCGAGGAGCTTCAGGAGATGAAGGCGTTCTTCGAGAGCGACACCGGCCGCAAGTTCGTCGAGCTGACGCCCAGCATCACCGCGCTCAGCGTCGGCGCCGCGCGCCAGTGGGAGCAGGAGCTGTCCGAGCAGATGCTGGAAGAGGCCCGCAAGCGCCTCGTCGCGGCGGGCGCGCTTTAAGGCCGTGCCCGAGTTCGACTACGATCTCTTCGTCATCGGCGCGGGCTCCGGCGGGGTCCGCGCGGCGCGCATCGCCGCGCAGTACGGCGCCAAGGTCGCCGTTGCGGAAGAGCATCGCGTCGGCGGAACCTGCGTCATCCGCGGCTGCGTGCCGAAGAAGCTGATGGTCTACGCGAGCGCCTTCTCCGAGGCGTTCGAGGACGCGAAGGGCTACGGCTGGACCGTGCCCGAGGCGACGTTCGACTGGACGACCCTCATCGCGCACAAGGATGCCGAGATCGACCGGCTGAACGCGATCTACATCCGCAACCTGACCGCCTCCGGCGCCGAGCTGTTCCAGAGCCGCGCCGTCGTGGAAGGGCCGCACCAGGTGCGCATCTGCGCCGAGGACCGCGTCGTCACGGCGCGGATCATCCTCGTCGCCACGGGCGGGACGCCCTGGCTCGACATGAGCCTGTCGGGCATCGAGCACGTCATCACCTCGAACGAGGTGTTCTACCTGAAGAAGATGCCGCGCCGCGTGGTGATCGCCGGCGGCGGCTACATCGCGGTCGAGTTCGCGGGGATCTTCAACGGCCTCGGCGCGGATACGACGCTCGTCTACCGCGGGCCGGAAATCCTGCGCGGGTTCGACGACGAGGTCCGAGCCTGCGTGCGTTCCGAGATGGAGAAGCGCGGCGTCAGGTTCGAGTTCGACGCGATCTTCACCAAGCTCACGAAGGACGCGGACGGGATCACGGCGGACCTGTCGACCGGCAAGTCCCTCGTGGCGGACGAGATCCTCTTTGCCACCGGCCGCCGCCCGGCGACCGAGGGGCTGGGGCTCGAGAACGCCGGCGTCGAGCTAGACGCCGTCGGCGCCGTGAAGGTCAATTACGAGAGCCGCTCCTCGGTGCCGTCGATCTACGCGATCGGCGACGTCACGAACCGCGTGAACCTCACGCCGGTGGCGATCCGCGAGGGGCATGCCTTCGCCGACACCGTGTTCGGCAACACGCCCCGGCACGTCGACCACACCCTGATCCCGACGGCGGTCTTCTCGCAGCCGGAGATCGGCACCGTCGGCCTGACCGAGGCGGAGGCGGCCGAGGCGTTCGACGCGGTCGACGTCTACCGCGCCTCCTTCCGGCCCATGCTCGCCACCCTCTCGGGCCGTGACGAGCGGATGCTGATGAAGGTGCTGGTCGATGCGGAGACCGACAAGGTGCTCGGCGTCCACGTCGTCGGCCATGGGGCGGGCGAGATGGCGCAGCTCCTCGGCATCGCCGTGAAGATGGGCGCCACCAAGGCCGACTTCGACGCGACCGTCGCGGTGCACCCGACCGCCGCCGAGGAGCTGGTGACGATGCGCACCCCGTCTGCGCAGCTGAGGCGGAAGGCAGCGTGACGTTTTCGGTCTTCGGCTACGGCTCGCTGGTCAACCGCAACACGCTTCCGCCGCACGTCTCGGCGGAGCCGGTCAGCCTGAAGGGGTGGCGCCGGGCGTGGCGGGCCAGCAGCGTCGCCCATGCGGGCGGCGTCTGCGCGCTCTCGGTGGTACCGGGCGACGACACGATCGAGGGCCTTCTCGTCACTTTCGACGACGACTACCGCCCGGTGATCGACGCGCGCGAATATCGCTACGACGCCCTCGCGGCCGAGGCGCTGGGCGCCGGTGCGCTGATCTTTCGCGCCAACGCGGAGGCGGACCGGTTCGGCGATGCCGGCAACCCGGTCCACCTGTCCTACGTCGACGTGGTCATCCAGGGTTTCCTGAGGGAATTCGGCGAGGCCGGGGTGGAGCGCTTCATGGCCACCACCGACGGGTGGCATGTCCCGATTTTAGACGATCGTGCGGCACCCCGTTACCCACGTGCACAACAGTTGACCGAAAACGAGCGCGACTTGAGCGATCGGATGCTAAGAATGGTTGACGCCACGTTCATGTCGACGGATGAAGCGCTTCCCTGAACGTGTTGGGTAAGCGCCATGAAAAACGAGACACCGCTTCGCCACAGCGCGCCAGGCTGGAGTCCGTCCAGCTGGCGTTCCAAACCGGTCAAGCAGATCCCTGACTATCCCGATGCCGCGGCTCTGGAAGCCGTGGAGACACGCCTTGCGTCCTGGCCGCCGCTCGTTTTTGCAGGTGAGGCACGCGC
This sequence comes from Acuticoccus sediminis, assembly GCF_003258595.1. Classification (NCBI taxonomy): domain Bacteria; kingdom Pseudomonadati; phylum Pseudomonadota; class Alphaproteobacteria; order Hyphomicrobiales; family Amorphaceae; genus Acuticoccus; species Acuticoccus sediminis. The sequence goes on along the minus strand of NZ_QHHQ01000010.1, from coordinate 106,480 downwards.
GCTCAAGGCCGAGCTTGCCGAGATCTCCGAGGGTCGTGGTTTCCTGCTCCAGGGCGGTGACTGCGCCGAGGCGTTCGCCGAGCATCACCCGGACGGCATCCGCGATTTCTTCCGCGTCTTCCTGCAGATGGCCGTCGTCCTGACCTACGGGTCGGCGTCGTCGGTGACCAAGGTCGGCCGCATCGCAGGGCAGTTCGCCAAGCCGCGGTCGTCGCCGATGGAGAAGCGCGACGGGCTGGAGCTGCCGTCCTACAAGGGCGACATCGTCAACGACATCGCCTTCACGCCGGAGGGGCGCACCCCGGATCCGCAGCGGATGGAGATGGCCTACCGGCAGTCCGCCGCGACGCTCAACCTCCTGCGTGCCTTCGCCCAGGGCGGCTACGCGAACCTCGACAACGTCCACTCCTGGATGCTGGGCTTCGTGGAGGACTCGCCTCAGGGCCATCGCTATCGTGCCTTGGCCGATCGGATCACCGAGGCGCTCGAGTTCATGCGCGCCTGCGGCGTCTCCGCCGAGTCGACGCCGCAGCTTCAGTCGACCGAGCTCTACACCTCCCACGAGGCTCTGCTGCTGGGCTATGAGCAGGCGTTCACCCGCGTCGACTCGCTGACCGGCGATTATTACTCGACCTCCGGCCACATGATCTGGATCGGCGATCGCACCCGCCAGCCGGACCATGCGCACGTCGAGTACTGCCGTGGCGTCAACAACCCGCTGGGCCTCAAGTGCGGCCCGTCGTTGTCGCCGGACGGCCTGCTGGAGCTGCTCGACATCCTCAACCCGCACAACGAGGCGGGCCGGATGACGCTGATCTGCCGCTTCGGCGCGGACAAGGTGCTCGACCACCTGCCGGCGCTGATCCGCGCGGTGGAGCGCGAGGGCAAGAAGGTGGTTTGGTCGTGCGACCCGATGCACGGCAACACCATCTCGGCGGCCGGCTTCAAGACCCGTCCGTTCGACCGGATCCTGAAGGAGGTGCAGTCCTTCTTCGCAGTGCACCGGGCGGAAGGCACGCACGCCGGCGGCATCCACATCGAGATGACCGGCACCAACGTCACCGAGTGCACCGGCGGCGCCCGCGCGGTGACGGAGGAGACGCTTTCGGACCGCTATCACACGCACTGCGACCCGCGCCTCAACGCGGAGCAGGCGATCGAGCTGGCGTTCCTGATGGCCGAGAACCTCCAGGCCGAGAAGCGCGACCGCACCGCCCGCAAGGCGGCGTAAAGGCGGGAAACGGCGGCGGGGCTCCGGCTCCGCCCCTTCGTTCTGGCGGCCGGCCCGCGCGGGCCGACGCGCTGCGTGAACAGTCACAGCGAAGGCGGCGAACGCGCGTCCCCGCTGCCGGGCTGTCGCCGGATGGCCGCGCGTGCCCTGCGGACCGTCGCCGTCTCGCCGGTCCCCTCGCGCGGCGCCGGTCGGTCCGCGAGGTGTCGTCGCAGGCGCGGCCAGGGGGCATGCCGGTGGTCGCGGCGCGCCGCCGCCTTTCGTCCGGCAGGGAGATCAGGCTAAGGAGCGCGGCACCGGCCCGCGATGCCGATGACCTGACAGGACCTGATGCGCGACACCTTTACCGTCTCGATCCAGCAGCTCGATCCCGTGCTGGGCGACCTTCCCGGCAACTGCGCCATGGCCGAAGCGGCCTGCCGAAGCGCCAGGGCCGATCTGGTGGTCTTTCCCGAGCTGTTCCTCTCCGGCGCCCCGCTTTGGGACCTCGCCCGGCGCCACGGTTTCGCCGAGCAGGCGATGACCGAGGTGGAGGCACTGGCGGCGGCGCTCGCCGACGGCCCGGCCGTCGCCATCGGCACCCCCTGGCTGGAGGAGGGGCGCCTCACCAACGCCTGCGCCATCCTGCAGAACGGCCGCGTCGACAAGGTGCGCCACAAGGTTGAGGTCGACGCGGGGCCGTTCGACGAGTCGCGCGCCTTCGCCTCGGCGGACATGCCGGGGCCGGTGGACATCGCCGGGGTGCGCATCGGCCTTCCCATCGGCGAGGACCTCCTCGGCGCGGACGTGGTGGAGTGCCTCGCCGAGACGGGGGCGGAGATCCTCATCGCGCCGGTCGCCTCGCCCTACACGCCCTACGAGGCGGACCGGCGGCTCAACATCGCCGTCGCCCGGGTGGTCGAGAGCGAATTGCCGCTGGTGGTGGTGAACGCGGTCGGCGGGCGCGACGAATACGTCTTCGACGGTGCGTCGTTTGCGCTGGGGGCGGACCGCCGGCTGACGCATCAGCTCCCGGCCTTCACCTCCACCTCGGCGCGGCTCGTCTTCCGCCGGTCGTACGACGGGTGGACGCTGGAACCGGGCGAGCGGATCGCGTTGCCTGACGGGGAGGCCGCGATCTGGTCGGCGTCGGTGCTGGGCCTGCGCGACCTGGTGCGCCTCAAGCGCGCGGACCGGATCGTCTTGGCGCTGGAGGACGACGTGGAGTCCGCCGTCGCCGCCGCCATCTCAGTCGACGCGGTGGGCGCCGACCGGGTCGAGGCGGTCGCCTTCGACGAGACCGGCGTCGCCGCGCCCTTCGGCCTCGCGTGCCGCCGGCTGGCGCTACCCTCCGGCGACTTCGGCGCCGCGGACGGCGCGGTGCTGCGCCGGGGCATGGCGGACGCGGTGCTGGAGGCGGTCGGCACGGGCGGGCTCATCGTGCGCTCGGCCAGCTCGTCGACCGTCGCGCTGGGCGCCGGGCCGGTCGGCCGCGGCGTGAACCCGATGGCCGAGCTCTGCCGCAGCGAGGTGAAGGCGCTCGCCCGGTGGCGCAACGCCACCCGCCCGGACGGCGCGCAGGGGCCGGAGGGACCGGTGGTCGCCGCGGCGCTGATCGAGGCGCCGTGCGGCCTCGAGGGAGCGCCGGCGAACGACGACCTGCTCGACCGGATCCTGACCGAGCTCCTCGACGGCGACGCCAGCGTGGACGAGCTGGTTAAGGACGGCTACGAGGCTAGATCCGTGCGATGGGTGGCCGAGAGGGTGGCCGACGGCGAGGTCATGCGGCGCCGCTCGACACCCCGTCTGCGGCTGGCACCCCGGCCGGCCGGAGACCGACGCTACCCGATCACCAACCGATATCGTGATGCCTGAAACCGTCCGCTTTGCACCGTCGCCGACCGGCGAGATCCACATCGGTAACGCCCGAACGGCGCTCTACAACTACGCCGTCGCCGTGCAGACCGGCGGCAGCTTCATCCTGCGCTTCGACGACACGGACGTGGAGCGGTCCCGGGCGGAGTACGCCGCGGCGATCGAGGCGGACCTCGCATGGCTCGGTATCGAGCCGTCGCGGCTGGAGCGGCAGTCCGAGCGGCTGGCCTTCTACGACGCCGCCGCCGACCGGCTGCGCGCGGCGGGGGCGCTCTACGCCTGCTACGAGACGCCGGAGGAGCTGGAGCGCAAGCGCGCGCTGCAGCGCGCCCGTGGCCGCCCGCCCGTCTACGACCGCGCCGGCCTCGCGCTGACGCCCGGCGAGAAGGCGGCATACGAGGCGGAGGGGCGCCGTCCGCACTGGCGCTTCCGGCTGCCGGACGGGGCGCGGACCTGGGACGACCGCTGCCGCGGCGAGCAGATGGTCAACCTCGACTCGATCTCCGACCCGGTCCTTGTTCGCGAGGACGGGACCTACCTCTACACCCTGACCTCCGTGGTCGACGATATCGACATGGGCGTCACCCTCGTCGTGCGCGGCGAGGACCACATCACCAACACAGGCGTACAGATCGCGATCTTCGAGGCGCTGGGCGCCGCGGCGCCGGACTTCGGCCACCACAATCTGCTGACCCGCGCCGACGGCGAGCCGCTGTCGAAGCGGGACAATCCGCTGTCTCTGACCCGGCTGCGGGCGGAGGAGGTGGAGCCGATGGCGGTCGCCTCGCTCGCGGTGCTGACCGGAACGTCGCACCCGGTGGAGCCGGTGGCCGACCTCGCGGCGCTGTGCGCCCGGGCGGACCTCGCCTCGATCTCGCGCGGGCCGGCGACGTTCGACCCCGCCGACGTGGAGCGCCTCAACGCCGCGCTGCTGCACGAGATGCCGTTCGAGGCCGTCGCTCCGTGGCTCGCCGAGACCTACGGCGTGACGGACCCCGCGGTCTGGGCGGCGCTGCGCGGAAACCTCGGCCGGCGGCGGGACATCGGTCCGTGGATCGCGATCCTGCGCGACGGGCCGGCGGCGGTGCAGCCGGGCAGCGCCGACCGTCCGGTGCTCGAGGCCGCGCTCCAGGCGCTCCCGGCCGAGCCGTGGGACGAGGGGACGTTCAAGGGCTGGACCAGTGCGGTGAAGGCGGCGACGGGCGCGAAGGGCAAGGCTCTCTTCATGCCGCTGCGCCTCGCGTTGACCGGCGAGGAGAAGGGGCCCGAGCTCGGCCCGTTCTTCCTGCTCCTCGGCCGCGACGCCACCGCACGCCGGCTCGAGGCCGCGCTCGCCCGGGCTGGCTGAAGGTCGTTCCGGGCGGCACCGTCCGTTCACGCACGTCAAGCGCGCTCCATGCCGGTCCTGCTAGCCGGGCGGTCAGGCTTCCCTGGCCACTGTGCAAAATCGCGTGGATGCGGTGCGTTGGAACGCGAGACGGCGAGGTCCGGCCGTCGCGGCGACGGCCGGTGAGCCGGGCCGCGCGTCAGCCGCCGGTGCGGACGCGGAAGTGGTTCGGGCGGGGCACCGCATGGAGCGGTGCGGCCTGCGTCGCGGCCGCCGGGACCGCGGACACGGCGACCGCGCTCGCTGTGTCGACCGCGGCGGATTCCAGCTCCGCCGGCGCATCGACGGCTTCTTCCAGGGCCGGTGTCTCGGCGACGGTACCGCCCGAGATGGCCGCCGGGGAGACCGCAGCCGGCGTGCCGTTGCGCGGGGTGGTGGTGCCGAGCGGGATCACCGTCACCGCCGTCGTCATGAAACCCGTCGCGCGCGTCCTGGTGGCGACGATCGGCGTCACCGGGCCGTTCTCGGAGTAGAACTGCGGGCCCACGTCGCGGAAGTCGTCCGACCCGTCCATCGCCACGCTCGTCGCCGAGCCGGAACGCTTGCGCGGGGTGTACTCGGGCAGGCTGAGGCCCATCAGCCGCTCAGGCGGCTCGGAGTTGCGGTCGGTCTTCAGCGGGGGCAGGGGCTTGCCGGTCTCGTCGTAGATCGCCTGATAGGGGGTCCAGTCGGCGCTCTGCGTGGCGTCGGTCGCCGTTGCCGTCGCGGCGGACGCGGTCACCACGGCCTCGCTCTTCATGGACGCGACGACCTGGTCGACGGTCGCGTCGTCGGGCGCGCCGGTGGACATCGGCTGGCAGCCGCAGCCGGGGACGATCTGCTTGCGGTAGGAGAACGCGGTCGGAAGGTTGACGTAGCGCTCGCCCGTCATCGTCGAGCGCATGCTCTCCACCGGGGAGCCGTTGCTGTGCGCGTAGAGCGAGACGTCGGCGCCGGGGCAGCGGCCGACGCACATGGCGAGCTCGTCGTAGTAATTGTCCGAGTGGGAGTTGTTGTTGATCGGGAAATAGAACCCGTCACACAGCCGCACGCATACCGTGCGTGAGTTGCCGACGCGGAGGTTGCCCTTGCTGCGGCCGCCCGACGTGGTGGCGAGGGTGGTGTAGGCGTCGGTCCCGTCAGACGACGCCGCGCGGTTGCGCGCAGGCCGGGCCTCGCCGAGGTCCAGCCGCTCGACGCCCCTGGCGGGCTCGCCGCGAACGTACTCCACGTCCTGGTTGCGGTCGCCGCCGAAGAGGTTGGAGAAGAAGCCGCCGCCGCGCCGGCGACCCTCGGTGTGGACGCCCGTGACGACGCGGCCGCCGATCATCATCGTGCTCTGCTGCGGGGCGCGTTCGCGCTGCTGGACGACGCGCGTCGAGCAGGCGTCGTTCACCCGGCGCTGCAGCGACGCGATCTGCCGACTGTTCCCGCCGCTGCGCGCGTCGCGAAGCCGCGCATCGATCCCGGCGCACGCCTGATGGCGTCCGAAGCGGCTCGGCAGATCGCATCGGTAGGCTTTGTGCTGCGCCTGAAGGCGCGACACGTTGCCACTTCCGCTCTCAGCGGCGGCCAACTGCTTGCGAAGGGAGTTGCAGGATTGTGCCGCCGCTTCACCGACGAAAAGTACTGCAATTATGGCCGCTATCAGTAGGCGCATGGAAGGTCCCCAAAATTCGGTTTTCACCAAACGCAACTACTAGATACGGCGCTTAGACATCCTCGACAACGAGTGACACCCGCGACCGTTGCATAGGCTTAATGAACTCAGCCTGACTGAGCGGCGATGGGCCCCGGATCGCAACCCTCATAGGGGGGTCAGTTCACGCACTCGTGACAGGTCAGCTATGAATTCTTCAAGCTTCGCCTGTTTCGCATCCGGGTCCGTGAGTCGCAGGAGATACGACGGATGGACGGTCACAAATCCGCGAGCACCATCGGCCCAGTTCATCAGCTTCCCCCGGACGTCGCCGATCCGGACCGGTCCGCCTGACAGCGCCCGCGCCGCCGTCGCCCCGAGAGCGACGGTCAGCGCCGGCCTGACGAGCGCCCGCTCCGCGTCCAGCCACACCTTGCAGGCATAGACCTCCGAGGCGCCGGGCGTCTTGTGGATCCGCCGCTTCCCGCGCGGCTCGAATTTGAAATGCTTCACCGCGTTGGTGACGAAGACACGCGATCGGTCGATCCCGGCGGCCTCGAGCGCCCGGTCGAAGAGCTGGCCGGCGGGGCCGACGAAGGGCAGGCCGGCGAGGTCCTCCTGGTCGCCGGGCTGCTCGCCGACGAACATGAGCGGCGCGTTCGGATCGCCCTCGCCGTGGACGGTCTGCGTCGCCGGCGCGTGGAGGGGGCAGAGCTGGCAGCGGGAGGCGGCCCGCCTCAGGTCCGCCAGCGAGGTGATGTTGTCCGTCAGCGCCGCGATCTCGGCCTCCTCGCGCTCCTGCTCGCGGGCGAGGCGGGTGGAGCGGACCGGGGCACGCGTCGGCGCGGCGACCATGCCGTCCGTCCGCTCGGTCGCCGAGCGGATGAGGGGCGCGATCATGTCGCCCTCGGGCATGTTTTTCCAGTAGCGCTTCGGCATCTCAGAGCGCATCGCGTTCACCTTCAGCCGTGCCGGGTTGAAGATCGCGCCGAAGTAGGTGCGCCAGAGCTCCTCGTTGACGTCCCCGTCCGGCGCCACCTCGCGCGAGGCGCCCTCGGCGAGGGTCAGCGTCTCGCCGTCCCAGTGGGCGGAGCGGGTGGGGGTGAGGATCGACCAGCGCATCCCCGGGAAGCGGCGCACGAAGAAGGGGGCGGTGCGGTCAAGCGTATGATGCTCCGGCTCGAACCACGCGACGTAGCGCGGCGTGCCGTCGGCGTCCGTGGTCTCGCGAAAGCGGACGAAGGCCTTCATCTTGTGCGCGCAGCGGTCGACGTTCTTGGCCATCGTCCGCGCCGCCGCGACGTCCGGGTCGCTGGCAATCTCGAGGAGGCGTGGCTCCCCGGCGAACCGCTCCAGCAGGCGGTGGGCGAGGTGGAAGCGCTCGATGTCCCGGTGGCAGACGAGCCGCTCGGCAAGGTCGACGAAGGCGCGGGGAGCGCGGGGGATGCGCTCGGCCGGCGGGGGCGGCAACTCGTCCACCGAACGGGGCGCGCCGAAGAGCCCGCCGTCCGGCGCGCCGACCGACCAGTCGACATCGCGCGAGGAGATCCCATGCGCGGTGAGGGTGCGGGCGGCGACGCGGAAGGTCGCGAAGTCGGCGGGGTGGTTCAGCGCGACGTGCCAGCGACCGGACGCGGCGGCGCGTGCGGCGGTCATGGCGTCGCGGCAGCGGCCGCGGCAGAGACCGTTGCAGAGACCGGGGCAGAGTCCGGGCCAGAGACCGGGGCGGGGGCCGCCGCGAAGAGGTCGAGCTGCGCGGCGGGCCTGACGAAGCGGGCGCGAAGATCCGCCGCGTCGAGGAGGCGGGCCGGCTGCCACCCCTCCAGCGCGATGAACGGCTTCGCCTTGCGCGCGGTGGGCGTGAGGCGGGTGAGGTCCTCGAAGCGCATGCGGCGGTGGCGGCGGGTACGCAGGATCGCGTCCACGGCCTTCACTCCGAGACCGGGCACGCGCAGCAGCATCTCCCTTGGGGCGCGGTTGAGGTCGACGGGGAAGCGGTCGCGGTGGGCGAGCGCCCAGGCGAGCTTGGGGTCGATCTCGAGGTCGAGCATCCCGCCGTCGGTGGCCCGCTCGAGGTCGGCGAGCTCGAAGCCGTAGAAGCGCGTCAGCCAGTCGGCCTGGTAGAGCCGGTGCTCGCGCACCAGCGGCGGCGGCGACGGCGGCAGCGCGGAGGAGGCGTCGGGGATCGGCGAGAAGGCGCTGTAGTACACCCGGCGCAGGTCGTAGGAGGTGTAGAGGGTCCGGCTGGTGGTGAGGATCGTGAGGTCGCTCGCCCCGTCCGCGCCGACGATCATCTGCGTCGACTGGCCGGCGGGCGCGAAGCGCGGCGGGCGGTGCCGGCCACCCCGCCGCGGCGTCTCGCGGGAGGCGTCGATCCCGGTTCGCAGGGCGGCCATCGACGATTTGATGACCCGCCCGCTCTTCTCCGGCGCGAAGGACCTGAGGCCGCGCTCGGTGGGGAGCTCGATGTTGATGGAGAGGCGGTCCGCCCAGCGTCCCGCCTCGTCGATCAGCTCCGCCGAGGCGTCCGGGATCGTCTTGAGGTGGATGTAGCCCTGGAAGCCGTGGGTGACGCGGAGCGTCTTCGCCACGCGCACGAGCTGCTCCATCGTATGGTCGGCGGAGCGGATGATGCCGGACGAGAGGAAGAGCCCCTCGATGTAGTTGCGGCGGTAGAAGGCGAGGGTGAGGTCGACGACCTCCTCGGGCGTGAACGCCTCGCGCTCGATCCGGCTCGAGACGCGGTTGATGCAGTAGGCGCAGTCGTAAATGCAGGCGTTGGTGAGCAGCAGCTTCAGGAGGGAGATGCACCGCCCGTCCGGGGCGTAGGCATGGCAGATCCCCGACCCTTCCGTCGACCCGATGCCGCCGGACGCCCTGGCGTTGCGCTTCGTCGTGCCGGACGACGCGCAGGAGGCGTCGTATTTCGCCGCATCCGCGAGAATCGCGAGCTTTTCCCTGAGGCTGCGGCTTCGACCTGTCGCGGACGGCATGCCCAATCCTTCAAGTTCACAATTTGTTCCTAATAAGGGCAGTGCGGTCCGGCGGTAAACTGCGGCATACCGTCTGTTGAAGTTTGGTCACACATTCTCAGTCAGTTCCCGCTATGGTTTGCGCCTTGTGAATCGGCATGCATGGTCGTCTGAGTTTTAAAAACCAGGTGCTCATGCGCCTGCTGACGGGGAGGCGACCATGCGGCGGGTGTTAGCTTTGGCGGGGGTTTTGGCCTGGACGGCCCCTGCCGCGGCCCAAACGACCGTGGTGATAGGCGTACCGGACTGGCCCACGGCGCAGGTCACCGCGAACATCATCGGCGACGTTCTGGCCGCGAAGTACGACGTGGCGGTGAAGCTGCGGCCGATCGGGACGGTGCAGCTGTTCGACGCCATCGACCGCGGTGAAGTCGACATTCACCCGGAGATCTGGCTCCCGAACTCGTCGGTCGACGTCAAGAAGTATACCGACGAGCTGAAGACGCTGACCCTGGCGCCGGCCCGGGTCGCGGCGACGCAGAACATCTGCACCACCCGCGGCACGGTCGAGCAGACGGGGATCTCCAGCGTCGCCGACCTCGCCAACCCGGAGATGGCCGCGAACTTCGACACCGACGGCGACGGCAAGGGCGAGATGTGGATCGGCGACTTCGAGTGGTCGGCGACGCGCATCGAGCGCCTGCGTGCCCGGAGCTACGGCTACGACCAGACGATGATGCTCCTCACGATGCCGGAGGACATGGCGATGGCGGCGGTGGACGCCGCGGAGGCCCTCGACACGCCGATCGTCTTCTACTGCTACTCGCCGCACCACGTGCACGCGCTGCACGACATCGTGACGCTCGACGAGCCGGCGCACGACCCGTCCACCTGGCACGTCCTCTCTCCCGAGGAGGACCCCGCGTGGCTGACGAACTCGCAGGCCTCGTCGGCGTGGGAGACGGCGTACTACCACATCGGCTACGCGACCGACTTTGCCGAGTACCAGCCGAAGATCGTCGCCTTCCTCAACAAGATGGCGCTGACCGACGCCGACGCCGAGGCGATGAGCTACGCGATCGACGTGGACGGCCGCGACCCGGCCACCGTCGCGAAAGAGTGGGTCGAGACGAACGCAGACAAGATCGCGGAGTGGACGCAATGAGATCGAAATTCGCCCGAATCGGCGTGGCGGCTGCGGGCCTGTTGGTCGCGCTGGGGGCCGCGCACGCGACGGAGGTTTTCGATCCGACCAGCAGGAAGTGGGTGTCGTACGATCCCTCCAAGGCGATCCAGTACTACCGCCAGCACGGCCAGGTGCCGAGTGACTTCCGCCGCCAGGTCGTGACCTTCCGCACGGCCGAGAAGCCGGGGACGATCGTCATCGACGGCAACCGGCACTTCCTCTACCTCGTGCTCGGTGACTTCAAGGCGATCCGCTACGGCATCGGCGTCGGGCGCGAGGGCTTCGGCTGGGCCGGCATCGTGAACGTCGGCCGGATGCAGGAGTGGCCGGTGTGGACGCCCCCGCCGGAGATGGTGGCGCGCGACCCGAAGGCGGCGAAGTACGCCAACGGCATGCCGGGCGGCCCGGAAAACCCGCTCGGCGCGCGGGCGCTCTACCTCTACGAGGGCGGGCGGGACACGATCTACCGCATCCACGGCACCACCGAGCCGTGGTCGATCGGCCTCGACATCTCGTCAGGCTGCATCCGCATGAACAACGAGGACGTCATCGACCTCTACAGCCGTGTCGAGGTCGGCGCGAAGGTCATCGTGTTGATGCAGGGTGCCGCCCTCTATCGCGGCGTTTAAGGGAACTTGCCAATGGTCAAGCTTGGATTGGTGATTGCGGGCTGTGCGCTCGGTCTGTGCGCCTGCCAGTCATCGTCGACGGGATCGACGCCGGCGGCCTCCTCGGGGTCGGTGCGTCAGACCGTGGTGACGGCGCCGGCCGACCTGCAGCTGATGTGCGCCTCCGAGGCGCAGACGCGCCTAGGCGCGTCCGGCGAGGTGCTGCCGATCTCCTCGTCGCAGACGGCGCCGGGCCGCTACACGGTCTTGCTGAGCGTGGGTGGCGGCCAGGCGTCCTGCGTGGTCACCGATCAGGGCGTGATCGAAAGCATCGCGTAAGGGGAGGGCGCCGCGAGGCGCCCGCTCCGGGTCAGGCCGGGCGCGGTATGCGCGCCCGTCAGCCGCGGCCGACGAACGGCATCTTCGTCGCCATGATGGTGAGGAACTGCGCGTTCGCGGACAGGTCCAGCCCCGCCATGTAGACGATCGTGTCGGCGACGACCTGGACGTCCATGAGCGGCTCGGCCGCGATCTCGCCGTTCGCCTGGGGCACGCCCTGGGCCATGCGCGAGGCCATGTCGGTCTGCGCGTTGCCGATGTCGATCTGGCTGCAGGCGATGTCGTACTTGCGGCCGTCGAGGCTGATCGTCTTGGTGAGGCCGCTGATGCCGTGCTTCGAGGCGGTGTAGGCCACCGAGCCCGGACGCGGCGCATAGGCCGAGATCGAGCCGTTGTTGATGATCCGCCCGCCCATCGGCGACTGGTCGCGCATCATCCGGTAGGCGCCGTTCGCCACCAGGAAGCAACCGTCGAGGTTGACGCCGACGACCTTGCGCCAGTCGGCGTACGTCACGTCGCCGAAGTTGGCGCCGGGAACGTTGGCGCCGGCGTTGTTGAACAGCACGTCGAGCCGGCCGAATTCCGATTTGATCCGCTCGAACATGGCGTTGACGGACGCTTCGTCGGTCGCGTCGCAGGCGACCGGAAGGATGGTGCCTTCGGCCTCGGCGGCGACGGCCTTCAGCTTGTCTTCGCTGCGGGCCGCGGCGACGACCTTCGCGCCGTGCCTGGCCAGAGTGAGCGCGCAGGCCTTGCCAATGCCCTGGCTTGCGCCCGTCACCAAGATGATTTTGCCCTCAACGCTCACGGCGTCCTCCTCGCGTTTATTGACAAGGAGCCGTAGGACCTTCGCCGCAGCTATGCAACGGTGCAAGTCAAGGGCAGTAAACCGGCCCGTTCATCGGGCCGGATGGCCGGTCGGGTCAGGCCGGCTCGCCCGACGGCATCGGGGGAAGGATGGTCCAGGCCTCGCCGGCGGCGACGACGCAGGACTTGCCGTTCGGCATGGACAGGATCGCGGTCCAGGTGCCGTCCGCGGACGCATAGAGTTCGAGCACGCGACGGTCGTTCTGAAGGCCGAACGAACGCTGGTGTTCGTTGAACTTGCGCGAGAGGATCTGGATCATCTCCGCGCGTTCCTTGCAGACGGTCTTGGCATCCGCGCTTTCAGCCGCGCCGACGAAAGCAAGGGCGGCGAGGGGGGCGAAGAGAGCGAATTTGCGCATCAGGATTCTCCTTCTGTCGCTGGCGACCGCCCTTCCGGAGACTGGCCGCCTACGGCATGTTTGCTGTCATTAGTCCGTTACATCTTCAGTTTACGAGTTGCGCATTCGACGAGGATAAGGTGCGACCGGTCTGGCCCGTCGCCCATCATCCCTTTGGATGTTGCGCTTCCACCGACGGATATTCGTCGGCGGCAGCCCCCCTTAAAGTCTTCTACGTCACACTTTGGGCCGTTCACCCTTCGCCACTGCCTGCATCAGCCCCCATTGCTTCGGGAGGATCACGGGAAGCGCATAGCGTTCCGTGATCGTGCGTCGAGCAGCTTTCGTGAGGCTTGCCCGGTCCACGTCCTGACGCAAGACGCGTTCCAACACGTCGGCGAGGCGGTTCGAATCGAAGAACGGCGTCAGAAGACCGTTGCGTTTATCATCCACAACTTCATGCAACGGCTGAGTGTCCGACCCGACGATCGGCGCGCCGGACGCCATGGCTTCCAGCAATGACCACGACAGCACGAACGGAACCGTCAAATAGACGTGCGCTTTCGTGATTCTAAACATGGAACGCAAGGTTTTCAGCGGCACCAGGCCCAGGAAGTGGATCCGGTCCAGATCGAGGTCGAGCGTCTCCAGCGCGTGCTCGCGGTGCGTCTTTCCGTCCTTGCGGGTCTTGCCGTACGCGGTCCGGTCGTTGCCGGCGATCAGAACGTGGAGGTTTGGCCGGCGTTGCTGCAGCTTCGCCACGGCTTCCATGAACTGTGGAAAACCGCGGTAGGGCTCCATCCCCCGTGCCACGTAGGTGATCACCTCGTCCTCGGCGGTGAACGTGCGCTCGCCGACCGTCACCGAATCGGGACCGGGCCGGAAGTAGTCGCAGTCGACCCCCTCGTGCAGGATCGACATGTTGTGCGTCAGGTGCTTCGGGAACTGGCTGTGCTGCCAGCGCGTCGGCGAGCTGCCCCAGTCCATCGACGCGATGTCGAGCAGGATGGGGATATTCTTGAAGTGGGCGCGGGCCGCGGCGTCGTGGTTGATCGGCTCCAGGAAGTCCGCGTCGCTGCCCCGGGCGTTGTAGTACCACTCGTAGAGGCTCAGCATCTTCGTCTTCGGCCACAGCTCCTTGATGAGGAGCGACGGTCCCCAGCCGGAGTGCGCGCACACGAGGTCCGGCTCCCAACCCTGGTTCTTCAGGGGATAGAGGGCCTTGAAGGCGGCCTGCCCGGTCAAAACGGCGCGTTCCGCGGTGACGAGCGTCGGGTGGATGCCCTTGGCCACGTCCCGGTGCAGCTCGTAGGGGATCTTCTTGATCCCGATATCTTGCTGGTTGCTTGCCAGAGTTCCGGCCAGCATCTCGACGCCATCGATCGACTTCAGGTGGTTGGCGATCCGGCGGTACTGACCAGGAAAATTATTGTGCAGGAAGAGGATGCGCATCGGGGCCTCGCGGTCGTTGTCCGGGCCATACACTGAAACCTTGGCGCGTCACTAGGCATTTGCGGTGTTTCGGCGCCTTGCATTCACGCGCCGCTTGTCCAACAGTCCAGCCGACGCGCGGGGAGGCGTTCCGGCGCGTTCAAGCGACAACTTTGAGGACGCGCCATGCCTACCCCGATCTTGATGCCGGCTTTGTCGCCTACGATGGAGGCGGGAACGCTCGCGAAATGGCTCGTCAAGGAAGGCGACACCGTCTCCGCCGGCGACATCATCGCAGAAATCGAAACCGACAAGGCCACCATGGAAGTGGAGGCCGTCGATGAAGGAACCGTCGGCAAGATCGTCGTCGCCGAAGGGACCGCCGACGTTCCCGTGAACGACACCATCGCGATCCTGCTCGGCGAGGGCGAGTCCGCGGCGGACCTCGGGTCCGTCCCGTCCGGCCCCGCCAAGAGCGAGGCGAAGAGCAGCGAGACCAAGGCCGAGGAGCCGAAGAGCGAGGCGCCCGCGCCGGCCAAGGCCGAAGCGAGCCCCGCGCCCGCGTCCAACGGCGCCGGGCCGGTCTCCCATGACGGCGACCGCGTCTTCGCCTCTCCGCTCGCCCGCCGGCTCGCCAGGGAGGGGGGCATCGACCTCTCCGCCGTCGCCGGCACGGGCCCGCACGGCCGCATCGTCAAGGCCGACGTCGAGAAGGCGAAGACCTCCGGCACCGCCGCCGCCGGCAAGGCTCCCGCCGCGGCCCCCGCCGCCAAGCCGGCCGAGGCGCCCGCCGCGAAGGCCCCGTCGCCCACCGGCGCTCCCGTCGGCATGACCGACGACCAGATCAAGGCGATGTTCGAGGCCGGGACCTACAAGGAGATCCCGCACGACGGCATGCGCAAGACGATCGCCCGCCGCCTGACCGAGTCCAAGCAGACCGTCCCGCACTTCTACCTGACGCGCGACGTCGAGCTCGACGCCCTCCTGAAGCTGCGTGGCGACCTCAATGGGGCCGCGCCGAAGGACGGCGACGGCAAGCCCGCCTACAAGCTCTCGGTCAACGACTTCGTCATCAAGGCGATGGCGCTCGCGCTCCGCGACGTGCCGATGGCGAATGCCACCTTCACCTCCGCGTCCCGCCTGATCCACACCGGCGTCGACGTCGGCGTCGCCGTGGCGATCCCGGACGGCCTCATCACCCCGGTGGTGAGGAAGGCCGACACGAAGACCCTGTCGGTCATCTCCAACGAGATGAAGGACCTCGCCAAGCGCGCGCGGGACAAGAAGCTCCAGCCGTCCGAGTACCAGGGCGGCTCGACCGCCGTCTCCAACCTCGGCATGTTCGGGATCAAGGACTTCGCCGCCGTCATCAACCCGCCGCACGGCTCGATCCTCGCCGTCGGCGCGGGCGAGCAGCGGCCGGTGGTGAAGGACGGGGCCCTCGCCATCGCCACCGTGATGACCGTCACGCTCTCGGTCGACCACCGCGCGGTCGACGGCGCCCTCGGCGCGGAAGTGCTGCAGTCCTTCGCCGGCTACATCGAGCAGCCGATGCGCCTCCTGGTCTGATCCCGCTCCTGCGAGCGGGCTCGCTCGACCCGGAACGGCCTCGCCCGAGCAGCGTCAGGAGAGGCCCCAGATCCGCGGCTCGGCAAACTCGATCGAGTTGCCGGCCGGGTCGCGAAAATAGACCGAGCGGCCTCCCTGAGGCCACGTGAACGCGCTCTCCACCGCGACCCCGGCGGCAATCAGGCGCTGGTGCCAGCGGTCGAGGTCGCCCCCGGGCGCCGCGAAGCAGGCATGGCCGGGCCCCGCCGTCCCGTGCGCCGGGACCGGGAGCGCGTCAGGCGCGGGCGGCACCGCCGTCGCCGACGGCTTGAAGAGCAGCAGGACGCTGCCGTCGAGCCGGAAGAAGACATGCCGGCCCTCCACCTCGGCGAACCTCTCGAGCCCCAGCACGGTCTCGTAGAAGGCTGCCGTCTCTTCGAGGTTCTCCGCGTAGAGCGCGGTTTCCAGAATCCGCATGCGTTGTCTCCCATCTGGCGAGCGCCGCGATCCGGCCGGGTGGGTGCGCCGTTCCGGGCGGGTGGCGGCACGCTCGTTTCGGCCAGCACCGCGGCGGGGAGCGGGCCGCGTTCCTGCCGCGCTCCTGCCGGGGGGCCGCATCCTGCAGGGCGGCGTCGGCGACATCTAGCGGCGCGGCCACCCGGCGCCCGGACGCTGCGCCGTTCCTGTCAGCCGGTGGGCAGGACGACGAAGTCCTCGACGCCCGGGTCGGCCACCGGGTCGAGGCCGATGCCCGTCACCGTCGCCATCGGCGGCCCCTGGCGGCAGGCGCTGAGGAGCGCGTCGGTCTCCTCGTAGCTGCCGATGACGACGGCCTCCACCCGGCCGTCGGCGAGATTGCGCACCGTGCCGCGAAGGCCACGGCGCTTCGCCTCCTCCTGCAGCCAGGCGCGGTAACCGACGCCCTGCACCCGGCCGGCGATGAGGAAGCGCGTCGCCATCACTCGAACTCGAGGATCACCGCGTCGACGGCAAGGCTCGCACCTTCCGCGACATGGACCGCCTTCACCTTGCCCGAACGCTCGGCGCGGATGACGTTCTCCATCTTCATCGCCTCGATCACGGCGAGCGGCTGGCCGTCCTCCACCTGGTCGCCCTGCGCCACGTTGAGCGACACGACGAGCCCCGGCATCGGGCAAAGCACCTTCTTGGCCGTGTCCGCGGCCGAGATCTCCGGCATGTAGGCCTGCAGGTCGGCGACGCGCGGGCGGCGGACCTTCGCCCTCAGGCGCCGGCCGCGGTAGGTGAGGCCGAAGTCGTGCGGCGTCTCGTCGAGACCCATCGAGACGAGCTCGCCGTCCACCGTGCCGCGCCATACGCCCAGGCCGCAGCGCTCGCGCACGACCCTGTGCGTCTTGCCGTCGATCGTGACGTCCACGCCGTCGGGGCTCGGCTTCACCGCACCCTCGATGCGCGTGTCGTCGTCGAAGAGCGCGGAGAGGGCGCCCGGGACCGGCGTCGGGTGCGAGCCGAAGGTCGACCGGCGCAGCGCCTCGCGCGCCTCCTCGGCGAAGGCGACGGTGGCCATCAGGCGGTGGATCTCGCCGTTCGCCGGGAGCGTCGGCGCGTCCGGGAACTCCTCGGCGATGAAGCCGGTGGAGAGGTTCCCCTCGCGCCAGCGCGGGTGCGCCATCAGCGCCGCCAGGAACGTGCCGTTGTGCCGGATGCCGTCGATCGCCACCTCGTCGAGGGCGACGGACATCGTGTCGATCGCCGCCTCGCGGGTCGGGCCGTGGGTGACGATCTTGGCGATCATCGGGTCGTAGAAGCGCGAGATCTCCGAGCCCTCGACCACGCCGGTGTCGACGCGCACGGTGGTCTCGCCGGCCGAGTCCTTCGGCATCGACAGGCGGCGGATGCGGCCGATCGAGGGGAGGAACTTGCGGTCCGGATCCTCCGCGTAGAGCCGCGCCTCGACGGCCCAGCCGTTCGGCTTGATGTCGTCCTGGGCGTAGCGCAGCGGCTCGCCGGCGGCGACGCGGATCATCTCCTCGACGAGGTCGAGCCCGGTGATGAGCTCGGTCACCGGGTGCTCCACCTGGAGACGGGTGTTCATCTCCAGGAAGTAGAAGTTCGCGTTCTGGTCGGCGACGAACTCCACCGTGCCGGCCGAATCGTAGCCGACCGCCTTGGCGAGTGCGACGGCCTGGGCGCCCATCTTCGCCCGGATCTCGGGGGAGAGGAGGGGCGAGGGCGCCTCCTCGATGACCTTCTGGTTGCGCCGCTGGATCGAGCACTCGCGCTCCAGGATGTGGATCGCGTTGCCGTGCTTGTCGCCCAGCACCTGGATCTCGATGTGGCGCGGGTCGACGATGAACTTCTCGACGAACACGCGCTCGTCGCCGAACGAGGACTTCGCCTCGGAGCGGGCGCGGTCGAAGCCGTCGGCGACCTCGGACTTGGAGTGGGCGATGCGCATGCCCTTGCCGCCGCCGCCGGCGGAGGCCTTGATCATGACCGGGTAGCCGATCTCCTCGGCGATGGCTACGGCCTCATCGGCGTTCGCCACCTCGCCCTTGCCGCCGGGGACGGTCGAGACGCCGGCGGCGTCGGCGCGGATCTTGGATTCGATCTTGTCGCCCATCGCCTCGATGGCGGCGGGGTTCGGGCCGACGAAGACGATGCCGGCCTTGGCGAGTGCCTCGGGGAAGGCGGCGCGCTCCGACAGGAAGCCGTAGCCCGGATGCACCGCGCTCGCCCCGGTCTTGGCGCAGGCGTCCAGGATCGCGTCGATGACGAGGTAGGATTCGGCGGCGGGGGGCGGGCCGATACGGACGGCCTCGTCGGCCATCTCGACATGAGGCGCGTGGCGGTCGGCGTCCGAATAGACCGCTACGGTGCCGATGCCCAGGCGCTTGCAGGTGCGCATCACACGGCAGGCGATCTCGCCGCGGTTCGCCACCAGGATCTTCTCGAACATTTCCGTCCCTTCAGCCGATCGTGTTGGATGGGTTGTAGCCGCATACTGGGCAGAAACCCAAATCAAACGAGGCCCCTATGATCAATGCCATCGCCCTGCTGCTCGGGTGTCAGCTCCTGGGCGAGATTTTCGTGCGTCTGGTCGGACTGCCGGTGCCCGGACCGGTGGTCGGCGCGGCGCTGCTCGGCGTCGGGCTCCTCGTTCGCGGCCGCGTCAGCCAGACCATGGACGGCACCGCACGCGCCATCCTCTCCAACCTGTCGCTGCTCTTCGTACCGGCGGCGGTGGGGGTGATCGAGCACCGCGAGCTCTTCATGGAGTACGGCTTCGCGCTCGTCGCCGCGCTCGTCGTCTCGACCGTGATGGCGCTGACGGCGGCGGCGCTCACCTTCCGCTGGATGGCCGGCGAATGACCGAGGATGTCTCCCTCCTCTGGGTCTACCTCTCCGAGGAGCCGCTCACCTGGCTGACGGTGACTGTCATCGCCTACGCCCTAGCGGACCGCCTCGCCGCGTCGGTGGGGCGACACCCGCTCGCCAACCCGGTGGTGGTGTCGGCGCTCCTGGTGATCGGCCTGCTGCAGGCGACCGGCACGCCGTTTCCCACCTATTTCGAGGGCGCGCAGTTCGTGCACTTCATGCTCGGCCCGGCCACCGTCGCGCTGGCGGTGCCGCTGGTGCAGAACCGGGCGCTAGTGCGCCGGTCCGCCAAGCCGATCGCGGCGGCGCTGCTGGCGGGCTCGGTCACCGCCGTGGTGTGCGCGCTGACCGTCGGCTGGGCGCTGGGGCTGCCGGCGGACGTCCTCGCCTCGCTGGCGCCGAAGTCGGTGACGACGCCGATCGCGATGGGCATCGCCGACGCGCTGGGCGGCATTCCCGCGCTGACGGCGGTGCTTGTGATCCTGACCGGCATCATCGGCGCCGTCGCCGTGACGCCGCTGATGAACCTCCTCGGCATGAAGGACATGCGGGCGCGCGGCTTCGCGGCCGGGGTGGCGGCGCACGGGATCGGCACCGCGCGCGCCTTCCAGGTGGACCCCATCGCCGGCGCCTTCGCCGGGATCGGGATGGCACTCAACGGTGCGCTCACGGCGCTCCTGGTGCCGCTCGCCTTCCTCGTCCTGAGCGCCCTATAGGACTGCGCGAGGGCCGGGCACGGCGGCCGGCGGCGGGGCCGCCGTCACCGGCCGGACGTGTTTTTTGCACCGGCATGGGGTAAAACTTATGCGTCCTGCGGGGCACAGTGATTCGACCGCGGACAAGACAACGACTTGGCAGGTGGGAATGACCGACGCGCAAACCACGTCTGCAAGGTACACGTTGTTCTTCACCGGGCGTGGGCGGCCGGCCTGGGACATGGCGCTCCGCTTCGCCAGCGCCGACCGTGAAGCGCGCGAGCAGTACGAGTGGGCGACCGAGATCGTCGGGCGCGACCTGATCGCGCTCACCACCCATCGCGATCCCCGTGTGCACAGCCGCGTCGAGGTGCAGACCGTCGGGCACCCGCTCGCCGCCGCGATCGCGCTCGACTATGCGCGGCGCCACGGGCTGCCGGAGCCTGCGGCCGTCGGGGGCCTCAGCCTCGGGGAGATGATGGTCGCCTACGCCACCGGGGCGCTGGACTTCGAGACGATGATGCGCCTCGCCTGCGAGCGCGGGCGGGTCCAGGGCGAGCTGGCGGCGAAGCTGCCGCGCGGCGGCACCGGTCTCCTGATCGGCTCCGGGGCGGACGGCGCGCGCGACCTCTGCGACGAGGTGTCGGACCTCGGAGCGATCCAGCTCGCCGGCATTCTGGCGCCGGACGTCTTCCTCGTCTCCGGGTTCGAGCCCGCCCTCTCCGAAGCGGCCTGGCTCGCGCGCGAGATGGGCTGGCGCTGGATCCCGCAGCCGTCGGAGGCTCCCTGGCACACCGACGCCATCCAGCCGGCGCGGGAGGCGTTCGAGGCCTGTTTCGCCACGCATCCGGTGTCCGCGCCGAAAATTCCGTTCATCTCGGCCTCCCGCGAGGAGCCGGTGACGGACGAGGCGGGCGTTCGGGAGGTGATCGGCCAGTCGATCACCGGCTATTTCGACGTTCCGGCGATCATGGAGCGGCTTCAGCAGTTTGCCCCGGGGCGTGTCACCGTCCGCCTGACCCCGCGCGGGTCGCTCGGGCGTCCGGACATCGTGCCGCCGGGGACCGTGATGCTGAACGTGCCGGGCGACCTTCCGGAGGTGCTGGCGGCGATCGAGGCGGTCGACGCCGGGGACGCCGCCGTCGGGAGCCCCGTGCGCTGGTAGGCTGACCGGTCAGCGGGTGACGGCACCGAACACGGACGTCTCGCCCGCCCGATCTTCGCCGAGGCAGTGGGCCAGAACCCGGCGCGCGACCTCGTCGAGACCGCTCGGAGTTTGGGGCGCAGTGCCCGGGCGCGTGCTGCCGCCGGCCGCATCGGCCGGGTCCGGCACGGTCTTTAGCGCCGGTGCGACGCAGTGGACGGCGACGTCCGGCGCCAGCGCGGCGGCGAGGAAGCGGGTGAGCGAGGCGACGCTCGCGATGCTCGTCGCGCAGGCCGCGGCCGAGCCGGCGGCATCCGGGCCGATGTGCGCGCCGACGTTGACGATCCGGCCCCACCGCGAGGCGCGAAGGTACGGCGCGGCGGCGCGGGCGAGGAGATAGGGGCCGCGCAGGTTCACCGTCATCAGCTGGTCCCACAGGAGCGGGGTCAGCGCGTCGAGGTCGCCGGCGGCGACCGGCTTGCGACCATGCGCGATGCCGGCCGCGTTCACCAGGATGTCGACGCCGCCGAGGAAGTGCGCCGTGGTCTCCACGGCGGTGCTGACGTAGGCCTCGTCCGTCTGGTCGAGTGGGACGGCGATGGCGCGGCCGCCGGCTCCGGTGACCGCGTCGACCACGGCGGCCGCCCGCTTGTCGCCGGTGCGGTAGCCGACGGCGACGGCGGCGCCCTCGCGCGCGAGGCCGAGCGCGACGAGCCGGCCGAGCCGGCCGCTGCCGCCCGCGACCAGCGCTGCGGCGCCGCGCAGCGCGCCCGCCGCCTGCGGGTCCCCGCCCACGGCGTCGGACGGCAGGATCGTCACGGTGTCGCTCATCGTTCGCGCCCGATCATCTCGCGCCGATCCGGGCCCGTGCGGCCGGGTGATCCGGCCTCAAAGGGGGATCGTGTCGTGCTTGCGCCAGGGGTTCTCCAGCCGCTTCTCCTGCAGGAGGCGCAGCGCGCGGGCGATGCGGCGCCGCGTGGAGTGCGGCAGGATCACCTCGTCGATGAAGCCGCGTTCGGCGGCGACGAACGGGTTGGCGAAGCGGTCCTCGTACTCCTTGATGCGCTTGGCGAGCGCCTCGGGATTGTCGCGGTCGGCGCGGTAGAGGATCTCCGCGGCGCCCTTCGGCCCCATCACGGCGATCTCGGCGGTCGGCCAGGCGTAGTTGATGTCACCTCGCAGGTGCTTGGACGCCATGACGTCGTAGGCGCCGCCGTAGGCCTTGCGGGTGATGAGCGTGACCTTCGGCACCGTCGCCTCGGCGTAGGCGAAGAGGAGCTTGGCGCCGTGCTTGATGAGGCCGCCGTACTCCTGCGCAGTGCCCGGAAGGAAGCCGGGGACGTCGACGAAGGTGACGATCGGAATGTTGAAGGCGTCGCAGAAGCGCACGAAGCGGGCGGCCTTGCGCGAGGCGTCCGAGTCGAGAACGCCCGCCAGCGTCAGCGGCTGGTTGGCGACGAAGCCGACCGTCTTGCCCTCGATGCGGCCGAAGCTCGTGATGATGTTCTTCGCGAAGGCGGCCTGGATCTCGAAAAGGCTGCCCTCGTCGGCGACCTTCTCCAGCAGCTCCTTCATGTCGTAGGGGGCGGTGGGGCTGTCGGGGATGAGCGTGTCGAGGCTCATCTCGATGCGGTCCCAGGGGTCCTCGGTCGGAAGGACCGGCGCCGTCGCGACGTTGGAGGCGGGCAGAATGTCGACGAGGCGGCGCACGTCGATGAGACAGGCGATGTCGTCGTCGTAGGCGCCGTCGGCGACGGACGAGCGCGTGGTGTGGACGTCGGCGCCGCCGAGCTCCTCGGCCGTCACCGTCTCGTTGGTGACGGTCTTCACCACCTCGGGGCCGGTCACGAACATGTAGGACGTGCCGCGGACCATGAAGATGAAGTCCGTCATCGCCGGGGAGTAGACGTCGCCGCCCGCGCAGGGGCCCATGATGACCGAGATCTGCGGGATGACGCCCGAGGCGAGCACGTTGCGCTGGAACACCTCGCCGTAGCCGCCGAGCGCCGCGACGCCTTCCTGGATGCGCGCGCCGCCGGCGTCGAAGAGGCCGATGATGGGGGCGCGGTTGCGCACCGCCATGTCCTGCACCTTCATGATCTTCTCGGCATGGGTCCAGGAGAGCGAGCCGCCGAAGACGGTGAAGTCCTTGGCGAAGACGAACACCTGGCGGCCGTTGATGGTACCCCAGCCGGTGACGACGCCGTCGCCGGGGTACTTCTGCGAATCCATGCCGAAGTCGGTGCAGCGGTGTTCGACGAACATGTCGAACTCTTCGAAGGAGTTTTCGTCGAGAAGGACCTCAAGCCGTTCGCGGGCGGTGAGCTTGCCGCGCTCGTGCTGCGCGGTGATGCGCTTCGCCCCGCCGCCGGCGCGGGCTTCGTCGCGGCGCCGTTCGAGCTCGATCAACACGTCCTTCATGCGGCTCCTCCGTCTATGTCGTGGCGGCTTGGCCGCTTGCTGGATTTGTGGCGGGCTGGCCGCCAGTGCTTGTTTTCAAGCGCTTATTGAAGGGCGTGACAAGTGGCCGGGGCCGTCAGGACGCGGCCGGCACGGCCTCCGGGCGGAGCACGAAGGCGGCGGCCTCGGCATCCTTGCGGCGCTGGGCGCGGCGCGCGGCGGCCTCGGCGTCCTCGCCCCACTCCCGGATGTTCCAGTCCTCGTCCACATGCGCCACCTGCCACGCGCGCTCGAAGTCGAGCAGCGCCTCGGTGAAGGCGAGAGTGGTGAGGGCGCTGCCGGTCAGCGTCGTGAGCTGGTGGAACGCGGCGAGCGGCAGCGGCGTGGCGGGAAGGCGTCGGCGTACCCCCTCGCTCAGCCGCGGGTCCTGCTCGACCGGCATGATTCCCTCCGCCAGCATGATGCGCACGCCGAGCGCGTCCTCCGCGAACGCGACGACCGGGTCCCAGTGCGCCTTCTGCTCGGCGACGAGACCGGCGGGGAAGTCGGCCCGGTACATGACGAGATCGCTCTGCGCCATCTTGGCGATGTCGTCCTTCACCGGGTCGAGCGCGGCGGTGACGCCGTCGATCGCGGTGTTGGCGAGGCGCGTCATCGGCATCGAGATGGGAAGGATGTAGTCGCCCTGGGCGTTCCACTCCGCCGCGATGCGCTCCGCGATCGACGGCGGCGCCGCGAGGTGCGCCTTGGCCGGGGTGCGGACCGGGCGGTTGTCGAGGAGGATCCGCGCCTCGCCGCCGGCGTGCGGCGCGACGGTCGCCTCCTTGTAGAAGCGGCGGATGGGTTCCGGCGGGCGCGGGGTGGTGTCGCGGCCCGTCATGTCATGGTCCCGGCGAGGACGGCCTCGACGAGGGCGGGGAGCTCGGCCATCGACTGGGCGATGACCGCAGCGCCCGCGGACGTGAGGTCCGGCGCGGGGTGGTAGCCCCAGGCGACGCCGATGGCCGCGGCGCCGGCGCTCCGCGCCATCTCGATGTCGAACACCGTGTCGCCGATGACGACGGCGTTGCGCGCCTCGGCGCCGGTCGCCGCGAGGGCCTTCAGCACCATCTCAGGCGCGGGCTTGGACGCGGCGTCGTCGGCGGTGACGGTGACGGCGAAGCGATCGGTGATGCCGTGCTCGGCGAGGACGCGGTCGAGGCCGCGGCGCGACTTGCCGGTGACGACGCCCAGCAGCGTCGAGTCGCCGGAGATCGCGGCGAGCGCCTCGAGCGTGCCGGGGAAGGTCGGCTCGAGGCCGGTCGTGGCGAGCGCCTGGTCGCGGTAGGCGGTCTTGTAGCTGGCGACGAGGATGTCCACCGGCGCTTCCGGGTGGCGGGCGGCGAGGACGGCGACCGCGCGCGGCAGCGAGAGGCCGATGATGGCCCGCACCTCCTCGTCCGGCGGCGGCGGCAGGCCCTCGCTGCGGAAGGCGCCCTGCATGGACGAGACGATGACGGAGCCGCTGTCGACGAGGGTTCCGTCGCAGTCGAAGAGGACGAGGCGCAGTGTCGGGTCGAGGGTCATGCGGTCAAGGTCATGCCGAAGGGGGCGGGGTCAAGTCCCAATCGGGCCGAACAGCCCGCGGCGGCGAATCCGGCGCGTCGAAGCGGTTGCCATGGCGGGCGGTCTGACACGGCCGCGCCGTGCACCGCTTTTGCCGCCGGCCGCGCGGCGGGCGGTAGGGGCCTGCGCGCACTGGGTTTTCCACCGCTGCGGCGATCACGATCGACGGCGCCGGCGGCGAGCGACTTTGCGCTGCTGCGGAAAATCGCTATTTGTCGGTGCGGTGGTGCTGCGGACGTCGCTCCGCCCACCCAGGATTGCAGGGCCGCTCTGCCGGATGATGGCTGGAGCGGCTGCCCCAGTCGTGCGAGAGACGGCGGCATCGTCCAGCCGGCGTCTTGCGCTGCGGCGGCGCCTTTCGAAGGCGGGTTTTGCGCCCGGAACGGGCGGCGGAGGCCGAGCCTCCCACGAGATCGCGGCGCCTCGCCGGTGCGGGCCATGCCGCCAGAGGGACCGAGGCGGCGCGCCCTGACCACGGGGCGCGGACGCCGGATCGAACAGACGGTGCCGCCGCGCTGGCGTGGCCCCGTCGCAAAGGACATCCCCGGCCGGTTGGCCGTCGAGTATGGTGGAAATGCGGTCGGCCGCGCCCACCCACATGCGTTGGAGAGGTCATGGCTGAGACGAACGTCGTCTCTTTCGACGAGGCCGCACGGGCACGTGACGAGCGGATCTCGTACATCTCCGACGAGGACCTGCAGGCCGCGCAGTCGTTCATCGATGCGGACGAGTGCCATGTCGCGATCGACAGGTGCACCGTCATCATGAAGTCGAAGACCAGCCGCTACGCGGTCTTCAAGGACCTGACGGCGACGTTCCCGAAGCAGCGGCGCATCGCGGTGCTCGGCCACAAGGGCTCGGGCAAGACCGTCATGATCGACGTGATGCTGAAGCGCCGCTCGGTCCACACCGGCCGGGTGGTCGTCAATTCGCGGCTCTCGTGGGCGGTGTCGTACAGCGGCTTCCTCGACCAAAAATTGACATTGCGGCAAAATTTGTTGTTCGTTGCGAGGGTGTTGCACGTCGATCCGACCTATCTGATGGGCGCGACGTGTGAGATTTGCAATTTCCAGCAGAGCCAGCTGCACGAACGCGTCAAGAGTCTCCCGGCTATCATGAAGCGTCGGATCGGGCTGATGCTCTTTCTGATCGCCGATTTCGATTGCCACATCATCGACGGTCCGCTCCGGGCCGCGATGTTCGGGAAGCCGAACGAGCGGCTCGAAGCGATGCTGGCCGCCGTCACCGCCCGGGATTACATCGCCACCGTCACGGATCCCCGCCAGATCCCGGGCAACTGCGATCTGGCTTATATCTTGTATAATGGACGATTGTTCCAGTTCGAGGATGTGGCGAAGGCGATCGAGATGTATTTGGTTCTCCCGGTGCCGGAGAACCCGAACCCGTTTGCGGGCCAGGACGACAAGGACGACGACAGCGATGACGAGTCCGTTGCCGTGGATGTCATGTAGGGCTTTATGACCAACAACACCCTCGTTCCCCTGCCTGACGGGGACCGCCGCGGAACACGCATGACACGTACGGAGCGCCGCCAGCGCCGCCTGGCCGAGCGTCGTCACGCCCCTGTTCCGGTCGAGCCCGAGGACGACGCCGAGACCCTCCCTGATCTGCGCGAGGAGGCGCCGGCCCCCGCTCCGCCGCCGCCGGTCCAGGTCTTCGCGCTTCCGCCCCGAGTCCAGCTTGCCAAGACGACGTCCCGGTTCGCGCACATCGCGCGGTGGAGCTTCGGCCTGTGCGTCATCCTGCCGGCGATCATCGTCGCCGGCTTCTACGTCTTCATGGCGAGCCCGCAGTACGCGACGAACAGCCTGTTCTCGGTGCGCGGCTCGGCCGATTCCAGCGGCGCGATGGACGGCGCGGGCCTGTTCGCGGCCGCCGGCGGCTCGGTCGGCACCGAGATCGCGGACAGCTTCATCGTCCAGGAGTACATCCTGTCGCGCGCCATGGTGCAGTCGCTGATCTCCGAGGCGAACTTCCTCGAGGTCTACAGCCGCCCCTCGGCCGACCCGTACTACCGCCTCGACCCGACCATTCCGATCGAGAATCTCGTCAAATACTGGAACATGATGGCCTCGGTCGAATACGACCTCGAGACCGGGATCCTGACGCTGACCGTGCGCGCCTTCCGGCCCGGCGACGCGGAGGCGATCACGCGCAAGGTGATCGAGAAGTCCGAGGACCTCGTCAACGAGATCTCGCTCCGGGCCCGCGAGGACAGCGTGCGCGCGGCCCAGCGCGAGGTCGACCTCGCCGAGACGCGCTATGCGGACGCCCGCAAGGCGGTGGCGGCCTTCCGGGGCGATACCCAGGAAATCAGCCCGGAGAAGACCGCCGAGACCCGCCAGTCCGTGGTCGGCAATCTCGAGTCGGAGGTCGCCAAGCTCGAATCGCTGCTGACCGCGCTGCGCTCGACGATGAGCGACAACTCGCCCCGCGTCATCTACGTGCGCAACCAGATCGACGCGCTGCGGCAGCAGATCGAGGCCGAGCGGCGTCGCGTCGCCATCGCCGACCAGGGCGACGTGGTGAACGACGACCAGGTCCTGACCGAGCGCCTCTCGCGGTACGAGGAACTGGTGGCTGAGCGCGAGTTCGCCCTCAACCAGTACCAGTCCTCCTACGAGACGCTGGAGGCCGCGCGCATCGAGGCGCTGAAGCAACAGCGCTATCTCAGCGTTTTCGTTCGAGGTGAGGCGCCAGAAGAGGCGACCTATCCGGAAGCATTGCGGTGGGTCGCGATCGTTGGCGTCACGTGCTTCCTGATCTGGGGCTTCTGTATTTTGATCGCCGCAGCCATCCGAGACCGAATCACGTAACCGGACCTGATGCTCTGTTCGAGCGCTTTGGCAACGCGGTATTAACTATAGTTCCCAGGGTTCTTCTGCTTTTGTGACAGGCGGGGAGAAAATCATCTCGGCACTACTGATCCATGTTGCGCGGATGCCACGTTCTGTCTGGATGTTGGCTTCCGAGGATCAATAGCGGTCCCCATAGGTCAATGACGGTGTTAAGCGTTTCGGTGTTGTGTACGGAACGGGGACCTCTCGATGATGCTGAGGTGGATAGCGCTGGCCTGTGTGGCAGCTCTCGCTGGCTGCGGCGCTGTGCCGTCGAGCGGCCCCTCTGCCAACGTCATCATGGACACCCAGCCGGAGAACGGGCCCCCGGCCTCGTACGTCGTCGTCGACATCAACGAGCACGTGGCGAACGTCACCGGCCAGTACCGCGCCAAGGGCTTCTCCTCCTTCTACCGGGTCGACTTCGGGGACGCGCAGGTGCGCCTCGCCATCGGCGACCAGATCACCGTCAACATCTTCGAGGCCGGCGCGGACGGCCTGTTCTCCTCGGAAAACTCCAAGGCGACCTCCATCACCTCGGTGATCGACAACGACGGTCAGGTGTTCGTCCCCTACGTCGGCACGATGCAGGCCGCCGGGCGCACGCCGAAGTCGCTGCGCGTCTCCATCGAGGAGGCGCTGCAGGACAAGGCGATCCAGCCGCAGGTCCAGGTCCTCGTCGCCAACAGCGTGGTCAATACGGTGACCATCCTGGGCGAGGTCGGCTCCGGCGGTAAGGTCCCGGTGCCGGTCTCCGGCTTCCGCGTGCTGGACGTGATCGCGGCGGCGGGCGGTTCGAAGATCCCGACCTTCCAGACGCGGATCATCCTGCGGCGCGGCTCCAAGGTCGCCAGCGCCGACATGGAGGACCTGTTCGACAACCCGGAGGACAACGTCGCCGTCCAGCCGGGCGACACGATCCTCCTCGCCGCAGCGCCGCGCAGCTATACGGTCTACGGCGCCACCACGACGAAATCCGAGATCCCGTTCGAGGCGCGCCGCGTAACGCTTGCCGAGGGTCTGGCGAAGGCCGGCGGCCTCAACGACCTGCAGGCGGACGCGCGCGGCATCTTCCTCTTCCGCTTCGAGCCCGACTCCATCGCCAAGCAGCTCTCCGACCGGGCCAGCGTGGCGCACGCTGGCACGATGGTGCCGGTGGTCTACCGCCTCAACCTGAAGGATCCGAAGAGCTTCTTCCTGATGCAGACGTTCGAGCTGCGCGACGAGGACCTGCTCTACGTGTCCACGCACCCCTCGGTCGAGTTCAACAAGTTCCTCACGATCATCGAGCCGGCGGTGCAGCAGGTCATCACGGGCCTGACACTCAGCACCAGGTTTGGCAGATAACGGCCGGGTGCGCCGGCCCGCCCCCGGGCCGGTGTCCATCAGCGCTTCGGACCGCCGCCGACGGCGCGGGACGGACGATCGGAACAGAAAAGCGGCCCGCCTCACCGGCGGGCCGCTTTGCGTTTCAGAAGCGTCGACTGGGTCCGGTAGCGGTTCCGCCGCCTGTCCGCCAGCGCTGCATGACTGTCATGCCGGACGCTTCGTGCATTCCTGAAATACGCCGGTGCGGGAGGCGACGGGGGGCGCCTTCGCGCGCCCCGATTCAGCCCGTCGTTCGGTGGCCCGCCGGTCCGCTCAGCGCGCGGCGATGGCGGCGCTGCCGTCCTCGGTTCCGTCGACCAGGGTGCGGACGTTGGCGAGCACCGCGTGGAACATCGCGTCCGTCAGGACGCCGGTGTTCACGTTGTAGCGGGAGGGGTGGTAGCTGTCGGCCACCTTCAGGCCGCACGCGGTGCTGTGGACCGCCCCGTGCTTGAAGGGATGTGCGGACAGGCGGGCGCCGATGGTCCGCAGCACCGCGTCGTGGGCGATGCGGCCGAGCGCCAGGACGACCTCGACCTGGGGAAGGGCGGCGAGCGTCGCGCTGAGGAAGGGCGCGCAGGCGCGGATCTCGGCCGTGGTCGGCTTGTTCTGCGGCGGCACGCAGCGCACGGCGTTGGTGACGGCGGCGTCGGTCAGGACGAGGCCGTCGTCCGGGCGTGCGTCGAAGCGGCCGTTGGCAAAGCCGGCGGCGGAGAGGGCAGCGTAGAGGAGGACGCCGGCGTAGTCGCCCGTGAACGGGCGTCCGGTGCGGTTCGCACCGGTGCGGCCGGGGGCGAGGCCGACCACGAGGAGGCGCGCGCCCGTGTCCCCGAAGGTCGGGACGGGCGCGTTGTGCCAGTCGGGCTCGAGGGCCCTCTGTTCTTCACGGTAGGCGACGAGCCGCGGGCAGAGCGGACAATTCCGATCCGGATCCCGCGGCTGGTCCGACGATCCGGGCCTCAAGCCGTCGGATGGACGTGACGTTCGGCGGTCACGCGTTCACGCTCGGGGCGCGGATTGCGTTCGGACGGGTCGCGCCCGATCTGGGCCTGCAGGTCGGCCAGCTCGATGAAGTGGTCGGACTGGCGGCGCAGGTCGTCGGCGATCATCGGCGGCTGGGTCTGCAGCGTCGACACGACGCTGAACTTCTTGCCCTTGCGCTGGAGCGCCTCGGCGAGGCGACGGAAGTCGCCATCCCCGGAAAAGAGCACGATGTGGTCGACCTGGTCGGCCAGTTCCATGGCATCGATGACCAGCTCGATGTCCATGTTGCCTTTGACCTTCCGGCGGCCGCTCTGATCGTAGAATTCCTTCAACGGTTTCGTCACGACGGAATAACCGTTGTAGTCGAGCCAGTCGATCAGCGGGCGGAGCGTCGAGAATTCCTGATCCTCGGCGAGTGCAGTGTAGTAGTAGGCGCGAAGGAGATACCCCTTCTCACCAAAGACGGAGAGCAATCGCTTATAATCAATATCGAATCCAAGCGATCGCGCGGCGCTATACAAATTGGCGCCGTCAATAAAGAGAGCGATCTTCTCTCGGGGGTCGAACATTCGGGGTCTTTCTGTTCATATGTTCAAGGCGACGCACTGGTCCGGGAATGCGGAAGCACTGCTATCACACAAATAGGGGCCAAAAAGGGGACCGCCCCTCCCCATGACACATGATGCTACAACATGACGCTTGCGTCGGTCGAGTGTGCTTGGTATCGGGACACCCTTCTTGTCAACTCATTTCGGAGTCCGCCATGGCGCGCGTTACAGTGGAAGATTGCGTCGACAAAGTGGAGAACCGCTTCGAGCTGGTTCTGCTGGCGGCCCACCGTGCCCGCATGATCTCGTCCGGTTCACCCATTATGGTCGATCGTGACAACGACAAGAACCCGGTGGTCGCCCTTCGCGAAATCGCTGACCAGCGACTTCACCCCGAAGATCTTAAGGAGGAGTTGATCCACTCCCTCCAGAAGAACGTCGAAGTGGACGAGCCCGAGGCCGAGGTGCCGTCGCAGGCTGCCATCCAGCAGTCCTCCGGTGCCGAGGATTCCATCGACCAGACCTTCAATTCCATGTCCGAGGACGAGCTTCTCCGCGCGATGGAGACGCTCGTGCCGCCGGAGCGGACCGAAGAGGTCTAATCGGAGGCACCAGACCCGACGATGCTGCGGACCCTGACCGGCAACGACGTTCACGCTGGCGAGGTCCAGACGCGTATTGCAGCGCAGCCGTCCCACCCCCAGCTAACGTTTTCTGGGGGGACAGCGGAAGGGCCGCAACGGCCGATGATGCGGCAGTACGAACTGGTCGAGCGAGTCGCGGCCTACAATCCGAACGTGGACGAGGCGCTCCTGAACCGCGCCTACGTCTACTCGATGACCAAGCACGGCGGCCAGAAGCGCGCTTCCGGCGACCCGTACTTCTCCCACCCCCTCGAAGTCGCGGCGATCCTGACGCAGATGCGTCTCGACGACTCCACCATCGCGACCGCGCTCCTGCACGACACGATCGAGGACACCGACGCGACCCGCGCCGAGATCGATCAGCTCTTCGGACCGCGCATCGGCAAGCTCGTCGAGGGCCTCACCAAGATCGGCCGGCTCGACTTCGTCAGCCAGGCCGACAAGCAGGGCGAGAACCTGCGCAAGCTCCTCCTGGCCGTCGCCGACGACGTGCGGGTCCTCCTCGTCAAGCTCGCCGACCGGCTGCACAACATGCGCACCATCCACTGGGTGCCGGTGCACAAGCGCGGCCGCATCGCCCAGGAGACGATGGAGGTCTACGCCCCGCTCGCCGGGAAGATGGGCATCTTCTGGATGCGCGAGGAGCTTGAGCACCTCGCCTTCCACGTCCTCCATCCGGAGGAGGCGGCCGTCATCGAGGCCAAGCTCGCCGAGCGCCGCGCCGCCGTCGGGTCCATCCTGGCCGAGATCGAGTCCGAGCTCTCCGAGCGGCTGCGGCTCAACGACCTCGCCGCCGTGGTCACCGGGCGGGAGAAGAAGCCCTATTCGATCTTCGCCAAGATGCAGCGCAAGTCGATCAACTTCGACCACCTGTCGGATATCTACGGCTTCCGCATCCTGGTCGACACGACGGCGGACTGCTACGCCGCGCTCGGCGTGGTGCACACGATCTGGCAGTCGGTCCCGGGCCGCTTCAAGGACCACATCTCGACGCCGAAGCAGAACGGCTACCGTTCGATCCACACCACGCTGGTGGGTCCGCGCAAGCAGCGCATTGAGCTGCAGATCCGCACCCACGAGATGCACCGCCTCGCCGAGTACGGCATCGCCGCGCACGCCTTCTACAAGGACGGCACCTCGCCCCGCCACGGCGAGCTGGCCCGCGATTCGGAAGCCTACGCCTGGCTGCGCCACACCATCGAGCTGCTGTCCGACGGGGGCTCCTCGGCGGAATTCCTGGAGCACACCAAGCTCGAGCTGTTCCAGGACCGGGTCTACTGCTTCACCCCGCGGGGCAAGCTCATCGCCCTGCCGCCGGGCGCCACACCCATCGACTTCGCATACCAGGTCCACACCGACGTCGGAAACACCTGTACCGGCTGCCGCATCAACGGCCACCCGCGCCCGCTGGTGACGCCGCTGCAGAACGGCGACGAGGTGGAGATCCTCTGCAAGGAGGGCGCGCATCCGCCCTCCGCCTGGCATGCTCTCGCCGTCACCGGCAAGGCGCGCGCCGCCATCCGCCGCGCCAACCGCGAGCAGGACCGGCGCAAGTTCGTCCGCCTCGGCCGCCAGCTGTTCGAGAACGAGGTCGTCCGCCGCGGGCTCACCGACCAGCCCTCGCTCGCCCTTGCGGCGGAGCGGCTGGGCCATTCCGACGCCGACAGCATCGCCTACGCCATCGGCAGCAGCCAGATCTCCGCGGGCGAAGCGCTGCTGGCGCTGGGTTACGAGCCGGACGATGGCGTGCCGCCGGTGCTCGGCAAGAACGGCGCGGCCGTGAAGATCCGCGGCCATGCCGAGGACCTGCCCATCACCTTCGCCCCCCTGCACCCGACGATCCCGGGCGACCGCATCGTCGGCATCCTGCAGCCGGGGGAGGGTGTGACGATCTACCCCGCAGGGGCCAACGAGGCGATGGCCGCGGTCGCTGCGGACCCGCACTGCTGGGTCGACGTGTCGTGGGATCTTTCCGGCGCCGCGGGGACGCTCTATACAGCTGCTGTCCGGGTCGTCGCGTCGAACCGGCCAACCGTGTTCGCAGAGATCGCCGAAGCGCTCGAATCCGAGGACGCTGATCTCGGCGAACTCACTGTCGTAATGAAGACCCCTGATTATCGTGAGCTGAGCCTCCATATCGAGGTGCGTGATTCCGCGCATCTGTCACGGGTACTCGACAGGTTGCGGGGGCTGACGACGGTGGCCGAGGCAGCACGCACCAGCCATTAAGCCAGCCTCTCGGGGCGCGGTCCGTCGGGTTCGGAGGAGGTTTCATGCTGTTCGCCCGCAGGGCACGGCCGTCATTTCGTGAGCGACTGCGGATTGCGGCCTGGCCACGTCGGTCGTTCGGACGATCGTTCCGCTACTACAAGCATCGCGTCCTGCGTCTCGAAGCCTCCCCCCATGCCATCGCCGCGGGAGTCGCGGCCGGCGCGTTCGCATCGTGCACGCCGCTGGTCGGCTTCCACTTCCTGCTGTCGTTCGCGCTCGCCTGGGTCGTCGGCGGCTCGCTGATCGCGGCCGCCTTCGGCACCGCCGTCGGGAACCCGCTGACGTTCCCGCTGATCTGGCTGAGCTCCTTTCAGCTCGGCGAACTGATCCTCGGCCCCTCGCCGAGCGCGGTCCACCCCGGCGACCTCGAGATCTCCTTCGACCTCCTGACCCAGTCCTTCGACACCATCTGGCCGACGCTGAAGCCGATGTTCGTCGGCGGCGCTGTGATGGGCGCGGTCATCGGCGGCGGGTTCTACCTGCTGGTGCGCTCGACCGTGATGATGTCGCAGTCGCTGCGGGCCGCCCGCCTCGCGGCCGCCGCCCACAACCGCCGCATGCACCCGGTGGAGATCACCCCTGCGGACCTGATCGCGCCCTCGGAGCGGATCAGGGAGATCGAGCACGAGGGCGAGAAGTGATCATCGGCATCGGCTCGGACCTCATCGACATTCGTCGCATCCAGAAGACGCTGGACCGGTTCGGCGACCGCTTCACGCAACGCGTCTTCACCGAGATCGAACGGGCCAAGGCCGAGCGGCGCGTCCAGCCCGCCGCGACCTACGCCAAACGCTTCGCCGCCAAGGAGGCGTGCTCGAAGGCGCTCGGCTCAGGCATCCGCATGGGGGTTGCCTGGCGTGAGATGGGCGTGGTTAACCTGAAGTCCGGCCAGCCGACGCTGCACCTCTCCGGCGGTGCGCTCAGCCGACTGAATGCGATGATCCCCGACGGACATGTCCCGGCGATCCATCTCACCATGACCGACGATCACCCCCTGGCGCAGGCTTTCGTGGTGATCGAGGCCATTCCTCGGTAACTGGTGGCCAGCGCCGAGCGTTGACCGTCGATTGCTTGACAGTGCCTGACGCTCTAAGAGCGAAGGGTTCGTGCCGCCCGGCGGCGAAGGGCGTGTTGAGTACGCGCCGCACAAGGGGTTTCGATGAGCGTGGCGAAAGAAAAGACGTCGGATGGCGAGGGCAGCCTGTACGAGTTGATCAAGGTCATCGTTCAGGCACTTCTGATCGCGTTGGTGATCCGGACGTTCCTGTTCCAGCCGTTCAATATCCCGTCTGCCTCGATGGTCGACACCCTGCTGGTGGGCGATTATCTCTTTGTTTCGAAATATTCGTACGGGTATTCGCGGTATTCGGTCCCGTTCGGATTCATTCCGATGTCGGGCCGCGTCCTCGCCTCCAAGCCGGAGCGTGGCGACGTCGCCGTCTTCAAGCTCCCGCGCGACAACGCGACGGACTACATCAAGCGCGTCATCGGTCTGCCGGGCGACCGGATCCAGGTGCGCGAGGGTATCCTCTACATCAACGACGTCGCCGTCCCCCGCCGCCGGCTTTCGGACTATGTCGAAGTCGGCGCCAACGGGCGCGAGGTCCGGGCCGAGCGCTACGAGGAGACCCTGCCGAACGGGGTGACGTACGAGGTGTTGGATTCCAGCCCCAACAGCCTGTTCGACAACACGCAGGTCTACACCGTCCCCGCGGACCATTACTTCATGATGGGCGACAATCGGGACAACTCGACCGACAGCCGCAGCCAGTCCGGCGTCGGATACGTGCCGTTCGAGAATTTTGTGGGTCGCGCCGAAGTTATCTTCTTCTCAATCGGCGAGGGGACTCCCATTTGGCAGATCTGGAATTGGCCGTGGGCCGTCCGGTGGGACCGCATATTCACAACCCTGTAGGAGACAACTTCGGTGGCCCAACGGTCTGACGAGACGCTCGACACGCTTGAGCTTCGGTTGGGGCACAATTTCGCCGACCGGACCGTCCTGATCGAGGCCCTGAACCACGCCAGCGTCCACGCCAACGGCCGCGGCCCGAACTACCAGCGGCTGGAATTCGTGGGCGACCGCGTCCTCGGCCTCACCATCGCGGCGGAGCTCTACCGCCGCGACCCGGCCGCCGACGAAGGCGACCTCGCCCGCCGGCTCAACGCGCTGGTGCGCAAGGAAACCTGCGCCGACCGCGCGCTCCTCCTCGGCATCGACGATGCGCTGCGCCTCGGCGCGGCGGAGGCGCAGGCCGGCGGCCGGCGCAAGGCCGCGATCCTCGCCGACGCCTGCGAGGCCGTGCTCGCCGCGATCTTCCTCGACGCCGGGTTCGCCGCCGCCGAGGCCGCGATCCTCAGGGTCTGGGGGCCGCTCCTCGACGACAAGGGCATCGACCGCGATGCCAAGACCAGCCTGCAGGAGCGCCTGCAGGCCGAGGGCGGCCGTCCGCCCGTCTACCGCCTGAAGGTCCGCACCGGCCCCGACCACGCGCCGCACTTCGTCATCGAGGTGGTGAACGGCGAGGAGGTCCTCGCCGAAGGGGAGGGCGGCTCCAAGCGCGAGGCCGAGCAGAACGCCGCCCGCGCCGCACTTTTACGTCTGTCTCAACGGGAGCCCTCATAAGTGGCCGACGAACCCAAGCCGGCCGCCGATGACGCTGCCTCCGAGAACGACCCCGCAGCCGTGGAGGCGGTCGAAGCCCCGCCCGCAGCCGCGGACATGCCCGACGCGCCGTCCATCCCGATGGACCAGCAGCGCTGCGGTATCATCGCGCTGATCGGCGCGCCCAACGCGGGCAAGTCGACGCTCGTCAACGCCCTGGTGGGCGCGAAAGTCTCGATCGTCACCCACAAGGTGCAGACGACGCGCGCCATCGTGCGCGGCATCGTCATGGCCGACACGGCGCAGATCATCCTGGTGGACACGCCCGGCATCTTCGCGCCGAAGCGTCGGCTCGACCGGGCGATGGTCAAGACCGCCTGGACGCACGCCTACGACGCCGACCGCGTCTGCCTGCTGATCGACGCCAAGCGCGGCATCACCGAAGCGAACGCCAAGATCCTGGAGGAGCTCACCGAGGTGCGCCAGCCGAAGACGCTGGTGCTCACCAAGGTCGACCTGGTGGACCCGCCGGCGCTCCTGTCGCTCGCCCAGGCGGCCAACGAGATCACCCGCTTCGACGACACCTACATGATCTCCGCGCAGACCGGCGACGGCGTCGACGACCTGTCACGCCACCTCGCCCTCTCCGTGCCGAAGGGGCCGTGGCTCTACCCGGAAGACCAGATCTCCGACATCCCGATGCGCCAGCTCGCGGCCGAGATCACGCGCGAGCAGCTCACCCTGCGCCTCCACGACGAGCTGCCCTATTCGGCGACCGTCGAGACAGAGACGTGGAAGAGCCTGCGCAACGGGTCCGTGCGCATCGAGCAGGCGATCTTCGTCGAGCGTGACGGGCAGAAGAAGATCGTGCTCGGCGAGAAGGGCAAGACCATCCGCGCCATCTCGATGTCCGCGCGATACGAGATCTCCAAGCTGGTCGGCGCGCCCGTTCACCTCTTCCTGTTCGTCAAGGTGCGTCCGCGGTGGACCGACGATCCCGAGCGTTACCGCGTGATGGGCCTCGACTTCTCCCGCTGAGCGGGGGACGCGCATGGTCCGGGCGGCGCGCTGATGGAGTGGAAGGACGAGGCCCTCATCCTCTCCGCGCGCCCGCTCGGCGAAAGTTCCAAGATCATTGAGGTGCTGACGCCGAACGAGGGGCGGGCCTCCGGCCTCGTGCGCGGCGCGCGCTCCAAGACGATGCGTGCGCTGGTGCAGCCGGGCAACCGCGTCGAGGTGACGTGGCGCGGACGGCTGGAGGACCAGCTCGGCACCTTCGCGCTGGAGCTGATCGAGGCTCGCGCGGGGCTGGTGATGGACAGCGCCTGGGGCGCGTTCGGGATCGGCTCCATCGCCTCGCTCCTCGCCTTCCTGCCGGAGCGCGATCCGCATCCGCGCCTCTACGCGGCCGCCAACGCGCTGATCGAAGCCTTCGCGCTGCCGCGCGCGGCGGGGGAGGCGGGGGTGCGGTTCGAGCTGATCGTGCTGGACGAGTTCGGCTTCGGCCTCGACCTCAGCCACTGCGCGGCGACGGGGGCGACGGAGGACCTCGTCTACGTCTCGCCGCGCACGGGGCGGGCGGTGGGCAGGGGGCCTGGCGCGCGCTACGCGGACCGGATGCTGCCGCTCCCGGCCTTCCTGACGAGCGACGCGCTGTGCGATGCGGCGACGCTGGCGGACGGCTTCCGCCTGACGGGCTACTTCCTCGCCGCGCATGTCGCGGCGCTGGCGAACAAGCCGCTGCCGCCGGAGCGGGAGCGCTTCGTCCGCGCCGTGCTGCGGGCGGTGGCGCGGGCGGACCAGGCGTAGGCGGGGCGCACGGGACGCGCCGCTCCATGCCGCCGGGCCACGCAAAAAGGGGCCCGAAGGCCCCTCCCGCTTAGTAGTACACCGGCTGCTTGTAGCACACGGTCTTGAACTTGTAGACGTAGCCGTGGTGGTGGTGGCTGTAGACCTTGTACTTCTTCTTGTAGCAGTGCTTCTCGAAGTAGACGTGCTGCTTGTAGTACTTGCGGTGATGGTACTTGTGGCCATAGCCGTGGCCGTGATAGCCGGCCAGGGTGATCCCGGCGTCCGCCTGCGCGGCGGGGGCGCCCAGCGGGGCGGAGTAGGCGGCGTTGGCGCCGGTGACGGTGGCGAGCCCGATCACGGCGGCGAGGATGGCGGTCTTGATGGTCATGTCTGTCTCCGTGTTGTTCGAGGCCGGTCTGTCCCGGCGACAACCATGAGATGGGGGACATCCCGCCGGCACCCTGTGCTAGAGATCACAGGGTGCGCAGTTCCCCTCCATCACGGACATGGAGACGCGAGAAATCCCGGCCGCCTCGACGGCGGGACCGGGATTTCTCGTTAGCTTTCAATGATTTACCCTGAAAAGAGCCGGTCGCTGAAAAACAATCCGGTCGGCGGGCCTATTCCTCGGGCTCGGTGGTGAACTGCAGCGGGTGGCCGGCGTCCTGGCTCATCGCGTTCGCCTCGTTGGCCTTGGTCTCGGCGATCTGCGCCGGGTACACGCTCACCACGCACGAGCCCTTCTGGTGGGCGGTCATCATGATGGTGTAGGCCGTCTCGCCGCCGATGCGGAAGACGGCCTTCAGCACCCGCACGACGAACTCGCGCGGCGTGTAGTCATCGTTGAGGAGCAGCACCTTGTGCAGCTTCGGCGGTTCCGCCTTGAGCTTCGTGATGACTTCGAGCTCAGGGGTCTGGGTGGTGTGCGTGCTCATCGGCGCCTCACGTACCGAAACGATTCAATGACAACGGTTGCTTCGACATGACCCGTTCCCCCGGGTCGCGGGGGCGGTGGCCGAGGCGATGGCCGCGCGGCTAGTTTCCCGGCCGCCCGGTCTTCCTCTTGCGCCGTCCGCGCCGCTTCTCGTCGGCGGGGTCTTCGTAGCTGCCCACGCCGACCTTGTGGCGCAGGACGACGCCGGGGTCGTCGTCCGGCTTCGGCGGCGGCGCCTTGGCCTTGTACTTCTCCGTGCGCTTCACTGTCATCTCGTCGAGATTGTTTTTTCGCGCGCGGGTGGGGGGCAGGTCGCGCTCGTCCTCGACGCCGTCGAGGAGCGGGGCGCGGCGGACGCGACCTCGGTCGGTGCCGGGACCCATGTTGTCGAGGTCCGGCTTTTTGGCGCGGGTCTTGAGCGTCGCCGAGGCGTTGTAGTCGCGCTCGCCCGAGTAGCGGCCGGCCGACATCTCGATGTCCCGCTGGCGCGCCATCGGGTCCGCCGAGAGCATGAGCTCGGTCTTCTGCAGGCGCTGGATCTCGTCGCGAAGGCGCGCCGCCTCCTCGAACTCGAGGTTCGCCGCCGCCTCGCGCATGCGCCGCTCGAGGTCCTCGACCGTGACCGCCATGTTGTGGCCGATGGCGCCGTGGGCGGCCTCGGCCATCCCCTTGTCGACGCGCACGTGGTCGCGCTCGTAGAGGCTCTCCAGGATGTCGCCGATGGACCGCTTCACCGACTCCGGCGTAATGCCGTTTTCCTCGTTGTAGGCGAGCTGCTTCTCGCGGCGCCGGTTGGTCTCGCCGATGGCGCGCTCCATCGAGCCCGTCATGTGGTCGGCGTACAGGATCACCTTGCCGTCGACGTTGCGCGCCGCGCGGCCGATGGTCTGGATGAGCGACGTTTCGGATCGCAGGAAGCCTTCCTTGTCGGCGTCGAGGATCGCCACAAGGCCGCACTCGGGGATGTCGAGCCCCTCGCGCAGGAGGTTGATGCCGACCAGCACGTCGAAGGTGCCGAGCCTGAGGTCGCGGATGATCTCGATGCGCTCGATCGTGTCGATGTCTGAGTGCATGTAGCGCACGCGCACGCCGTTGTCGTGCAGGTACTCGGTGAGGTCCTCGGCCATGCGCTTGGTCAGCGTGGTGACGAGCGTGCGATAGCCCTTGTCCGCCACCTCGCGGATCTCGCCGAGCACGTCGTCGACCTGGTGCTTGGCCGGGCGGATCTCCACCGGCGGGTCGATGAGGCCCGTCGGGCGGATGACCTGCTCGACGAAGACGCCGCCCGCCTCCTCCATCTCCCACCCGCTGGGGGTGGCGGAGACGGCGACGGACTGCGGGCGCATCATGTCCCATTCCTCGAACCGCAGCGGGCGGTTGTCCATGCAGGAGGGCAGGCGGAAGCCGTACTCGGCGAGCGTCGCCTTGCGGCGGAAGTCACCTTTGTACATGGCGCCGATCTGCGGCACCGTCACGTGGCTCTCGTCGAGGAAGACGATGGCGTTGTCGGGCAGGTACTCGAAGAGGGTGGGGGGCGGCTCGCCGGGCTTGCGGCCCGTCAGGTAGCGCGAATAGTTCTCGATGCCGTTGCAAACGCCCGTCGCCTCCAGCATCTCGAGGTCGAACCGCGTGCGCTGCTCCAGCCGCTGCGCCTCGAGGAGGCGGCCGGCGTTGTTCAGTTCCACCAGGCGGTGCCGCAGCTCCTCCTTGATGGACCTCATCGCCTGCTGCAGCGTCGGCCGCGGCGTGACGTAGTGCGAGTTCGCGTAGACCTTGACGAGCTCCATCTCCTCGGACTTCCGGCCCGTCAGTGGGTCGAACTCGGTGATCGACTCCACCTCGTCGCCGAAGAGGGACACGCGCCAGGCCCGGTCCTCGTAGTGCGCCGGGAAGATCTCGACCGTGTCGCCGCGCACGCGGAAGGTGCCGCGGATGAAGTTGGCGTCGGAGCGCTTGTATTGCAGCGCCACGAGGTCGGCCAGAAGCTGCCGCTGGTCGAGACGCTCGCCCACCTGGATGGAGAACGTCATCGCCGTATAGGTCTCGACCGAGCCGATACCGTAGATGCACGACACGGACGCGACGATGATCACGTCGTCCCGCTCCAGCAGGGCGCGCGTCGCGGAGTGGCGCATCCGGTCGATCTGCTCGTTGATCGACGATTCCTTCTCGATGTACGTGTCCGTCCGCGGCACGTACGCCTCGGGCTGGTAATAGTCGTAGTAGGAGACGAAATACTCGACGGCGTTGTTCGGGAAGAAGGACTTGAACTCGCCGTAGAGCTGGGCCGCCAGCGTCTTGTTCGGCGCCAGCACCAGCGCGGGACGCTGCAACTCCTCGATGACCTTGGCCATCGTGTAGGTCTTGCCGGAGCCGGTGACGCCGAGGAGAACCTGCGTCTTGTCCTCCTGCTTCAGTCCCTCGACGAGCTCGGCGATGGCCTGCGGCTGGTCGCCCTTGGGCTCGTACTCGGAGACGAGGTCCAGCGGGACCCCGCCCTCGGACTTGTCCGGCCGGGGCGGGCGGTGCGGAGTCCATTCGCCGGCGCGGAACTCCGGCCGGCCGTTCTGGATGAGGCTTTCGAGCGCGGCGACGGTCGCGGTGGCGCCGCTGTCGGGCAGCGCCTCGGCGTCTTCCAGCGCGATGTCGAGGCCGGCGACCGGGTTGAGGCCGGACGCGGCGCGGTCACGGGCCGAGGCCTTGCCGCCCATCGACGTCCCGCGCGAGGTGCGGCCGGATGCGGCGCTCCCCTTGGCGCGGGTCTTACCCTCGGTCTTGGCGCCCTTCGCGGTCTTGCCGCCGGACTTGGCGGATTTCGCCGTGGCAGCCTTCGCGGGGGCCTTGGTCCCGTTCCCGGCCCTGGAGGCGGGCGCGCGTGCGGGTTCGGCGCCGTCGCTCTCCGGGAGGCCGGCGTCGTCCGTTCCAAGCTCGTTCGCCCACGTCTCGATCGAGCCTGTCTGATCTGATTTGCGCGTGCGTTCCACAGGTCCGCTCCCTTGCGCCGTCAGCACCATATGGCACAGCCGGCCGCGACCTCCAATGCGTGGCGCCGCACGAGTCGCGTTATTCAGCGTGTCGGCCGGATTTCAGCAGCCGCCGCGGCGCATGCACCGGTTGAACTGGCGCGATCCGTTCTGGAAGCGCCGGGCGCAGAAGCGGGCGCGCGCCTCGCAGCGGTTGCCGCCGCCGTTTCCGCCGCCCCGCACCGCGCAGCCGCTCCGGGCCATGCAGCGGCGGTAGCGGCGGCCCTGGCCGAAGTTGCGCTGGCAGACGAAATTCTGCCGCCCGCAATAGCCCTGGACCAGCTCGACGCCCGCCCCGACCTCCGGTGCGAAGCCCGGCAGCGGCCCGGCATCGGCCGGCGACGTCGTCAGCAGTGCCGTCACGATGGCCAGAGCCACCAAGAGCCGGGCGCAGTGCGGCACCATAAGGGAAGGACTTTCCAAGGCTCGGAACACGAAGCGTCCATAGCGTAGGCCGTGCCAACCTCGGATGAACAGGGCCTCAGGGCCGGGTCAGCATCGCGATCCCCATCAGTGCCCCGAACAACACAGGTTGGTGTAGCAGGTAGATCGGGAAGCTCCAGCGCCCCAGCACGGCGATCCTGCGCCAGACCGGCCCGACGGGCTTCTCGCCCGGCACCAGCCGCACGAGGCGTCCCGCCACCACGCCGAGAAGCGTCACCGCGAACCAGGGGAAGATCGGTTCGTAGTCGAACGTCACCGGCATGTGCGGGGCGAGGCCGAACGGGTAGGCCCACGGGGCGTAGAAGAGCGCGTCGCGCCATACGTGCGGAAGCACGAAGACGACGGCCGCGACGGCCGCCGTCAGGGCCACGGGCGCGCGCACGAACGGCAGCGCCAGCACGCTGAAGAGGGCGATGGCGTGCAGGATGCCGAAGTAGATCGGCATCGGCATCGCGAAGGCCGTCCCGATGGTGACCGCCGCCGCGCCGGCGACGACCCATGCGAGGCGCTTCAGGAAGGGCCGCCAGCGGATTCCGTTGCCATGCGCGGCGACCAGGCTGACACCGACGAGGAACAGGAAGGTCGACGCGATCCCGGCCGCGAAGGCGCGCCACAGCGGGTGCGACGTCACCGGCCAGTCGACGTAGCCGAAGAACAGGAGGTCGAACGAGCCGTGGTAGAGGACCATGGCGACGATCGCGACGCCGCGCGCCGCGTCGAGCCATGCGACGCGCCGGCGTGCCCCGGCGGCCCGTGCGGGCTCGGCGCCGGCGTCCGTCCCCGCGGTGGTGGCGGTCAGAACCGCCATCCCTCCGCCTTTTCCACGATGAAGTCGCGGAAGGCCTGGACGCGGGCCGACGAGCGCAACTCCTCGGCATAGACGAAGTAGAGGTCGTAGGTCGGCGCCTCGGCCCCGAGGTCGAGCCGCACCAGGTCGTCGGCGTCGCGCTCGACGATGAAGTCCGGCAGGACGCCGATGCCGGCGCCCGCCGCGATCGCGTTCTTCATCGCCGGCATGTTGGAGATGCGCACGTTCGCCGGCCGCGGATCGTCCGCCGAGCGGCCGGCGATCTCCAGCCAGTTGAGCTCGCGCAGGTAGCCCGGAGGGTTCGGCCCGAAGGTCACCAGGCGGTGGCCATCCAGCTCGTCCAGCGTCCCCGGCGCGCCGTACTTCGCGATGTAGCCGTTCGAGGCGTACACGTGGAAGTGCACCGTGAAGAGGCGGCGCTGGACGAGGTCCGGCTGCGTCGGCTGACGCCAGCGGATGGCGATGTCCGCCTCGCGCATGCCGATGTCGAGCTCGTTGTCGTCGAAGATCATCAGGAGCTGGACTTCGGGGTAGGTCTCCACGAAGTCGGCGATGCGCGAGGAGAGCCACGTCGTGCCGAGGCCCATCGTGGTCGTCACGCGCAGCACGCCGCGCG
Source organism: Acuticoccus sediminis (assembly GCF_003258595.1). Classification (NCBI taxonomy): domain Bacteria; kingdom Pseudomonadati; phylum Pseudomonadota; class Alphaproteobacteria; order Hyphomicrobiales; family Amorphaceae; genus Acuticoccus; species Acuticoccus sediminis. The sequence goes on along the minus strand of NZ_QHHQ01000010.1, from coordinate 63,006 downwards.
GCCGGTCGCGGGAGTCGACCAGCGCCCCCTCGACCGCCTGCAGCTCACGCGCAATGCCGCTCGTCGTGCGGAAGAGCTTCTCGCCCTGTTCCGTCAGCAGCAGCCCGCGGGCGTGCCGGTGGAAGAGGGCGACGCCGACCTGTTGCTCGAGCGCATGCACCTGACGGCTGACCGCCGACTGACTGATGCCGAGTTCCTCTCCGGCGTGCGTGAAGCTCCCTTTGCGCGCAGCAGAATGGAAAACCCGCAGCTTGTCCCAGTCCATCTTGTCTTGCCTTCAAGGCCCGCTCGGGGGCGTGGCGGCCTCAGGCCGCGAGTGTTTCGTTCTGCCGTGCCGGGTTGGCGGCGAGCCAGCGCTCGGCCTCCAACGCCGCCATGCAACCCATGCCAGCCGCCGTAACGGCCTGACGGAAGATCTCGTCCGTCACGTCGCCCGCCGCGAAGACACCGTCGACCGACGTCGCGGTGGAGTCGGGCGCGGTCCAGACATACCCGGACGAGCGGAGCCGAAGCTGGTCCTTGATCAGCTCCGTCTGCGGGGCGTGGCCGATGGCGACGAAGACGCCGTCCACCTCGACCTTGCGCTCCTCGCCCGTCACCGTGTCCCGCAGCGTGGCGCCGGTGACGCCGAGAGGATCGTGCGCACCCTCGACCTCGGCGATCTCGGCGTTCCAGATCACGTCGATCTTCGGATGCGCGAACAGGCGATCCTGGAGGATCTTTTCGGCACGCAGACTGTCCCTGCGATGAACGAGCGTCACCTTGTCGGCGTGATGGGTCAGGTAGAGGGCCTCCTCAACGGCGGTGTTGCCGCCACCGACCACGAGGACCTTCTTGCCGCGGTAGAAGAACCCGTCGCATGTGGCGCACGCGGACACGCCGTAGCCCTTGAACTGCTCCTCCGACGGCAGCCCGAGCCACTTGGCCTGGGCGCCGGTCGCGAGGATCACGGCGTCGGCGACGTAGCTCGTACCGCTGTCGCCCTCGAACCGGAAGGGGCGCTGGCTGAGGTCGGCCGCCGTCAAATGGTCGTAGAGCATCTTCGTGCCGACGTGCTCGGCCTGCTCGCGCATCTGCTCCATCAGCCAGGGACCCTGGATGACGTCGGCGAAGCCGGGATAGTTCTCGACATCCGTGGTGATCGTCATCTGCCCGCCGGGCTGGATGCCCGCGACCAGTACCGGTTCGAGCATGGCCCGCGCAGCATAGATCGCCGCCGTGTACCCCGCGGGGCCCGAGCCGATGATCAGCAGTTTGGTCCTGACGATGTTGTTCTCGGAATCACTCATGAAGATCGCCTTTCGCGAGGACAGGCCGGCCGACGCACCTCTATTTGTGCTGCGCTGCAACATTGGACAACCCCAGCCGGGACCGCAACGCCTCAGCGATCACGCCGGCCGAATCCAACGGAATATAGGACCATTGGGGGAAATCCCCAGCAAACCAGCGCATCGCACCGTACGCGATCAGGCTGCTGTAGAATTTTTCGAATCTCGCTTTTCCACGACCGATTCGCCATCCGAGGATGGGTTTTCCCGTCGTCGCGGCGTCGCTCAGCATCGCGACGGAGTCCGCCGTGACGATAAGTGCATCGGAAAGTTCGAGGATTCCCGCGTAGGCCAGCGAGGCGTCGTCGTCGCCGGCGTCGACGAAAGTATGAGGCGTCGCGGCGAGGGCGGCCCGCAGGACGGCGGTCTGCGCCGCCCCGGTGCGGCGCGACGCCGTGACGGCGAGGGCGCACCCGTGCCGTGCGGCGAACGCCGCGAGCGCCGCGCCGAGCGCTGCCGCCTCGGCCTCGCCGAACCGGTCGCGCGACGTCGTGCCGCCGACGAGGACGCCGACGAGGCGCGGTCGCCGCTCCGGCAGCCGCGCCGCGATGAGGGCGGCGCCGCGCTCTCGGTCCGCCGCCTCGACGGCGGAGGGGGCGGTGATCGTCTCGAGCCGCGGCGGCAATGCGATGTCTACCCAGCGGCGGTCGTGCCGCGGCGCCCAGATCATGTCGAAGTCGCGCGGGCGCCAGTAAACCGGCTGCAGGGCGAGGACGAAGGGCCGCGGCGACGGCAGCCGGGCGATGGCCCGGGCAGGGGTCAAACTCTGTCGCCCGGCAGCAATGACGAGAACAGTTTCTGAATCTAATTGGGGTGGCAGAGGGAACTCTTCTGCAACAACGGCGCTATATCGGAATGGTAACCGTCGTGCGATGGCGACAGCCTGTCTGTGATGTCCTATCTTTCCCGCTGCTGAAACAATGAGGCAGCGCGATCGCCCCGGTGTATCATTTTGTGAACAGAATTCTTGCGAAGGGACGGTTGACGTAGGACCCAAAGGATACAAGTCCTCAAACCTTCAAGCTTGAATAGAAGCGAGCATACGCGCGTCCGCCATGAAAGTCCGCCTCGACTCCGTAGATTGGAAGATCCTTGCTGCGTTGCAGAGCAACGGGCGCATGACCAACGTGGAACTGGCGCGGCGCGCCGGGATCTCCGCGCCACCGTGTCTGCGCCGCGTCCGTGCCCTGGAGCAGAACGGTATCATCACGGGATACCGCACGCTGATCGACGAAAAGGAGCTCGGGTACGACCTGACCGCCTTCGCGTTCGTCGGCCTCAAGAACCAGACCGAAGCCGAGCTCGTGAAGTTCGAGGAACAGCTTCGCGCCTGGCCCATCGTTCGCGATGCCTGGATGGTGTCCGGTGAGGTCGATTTCGTCCTCTTCTGCATCACCGAGACGCTGCGTTCGTTCCAGAACTTCATCATCGAGACGCTGACGTCCGCGGACAATGTGGAGAGTGTGCGCACGTCGCTGACGATCCGTCAGTCCAAGTCCGAGCCGCGGGTGCCGATGCCCGAGCAGGAACTGCGCGACCCCGTCACCGTCTGACCGCCGCCTCGGCCCTCGCGCTGCAAGGCGCGGGCCGCCGGAGGGACTGGTGGCCGGACCGGGCCTTCGCGCACGGGCCCCGGGCGCTTCAGTTCTCCTCGACGTCCGTGTCCGCGACATCCTCCGCGGGCGCAATCGTCACCGACCCTGCCAGATCCACCGTGACCGTCCGATGCGCGACCCCGGCGAGGGTCGCGATGCGGTCCGAACCGGAGACCCGCTCCAGTGCGCGCTCCGGCGCCCCCGGGACATCGACCACGATCGACGCGCCGTCGCGCCGCACGGTGAGCACCGCGCGCGGCTCGCCGCGCGTCGCGATGGTGAGAAGGACGAGGCGCAGGAGGTCCACCTCCTCGTCGCCCGCGCGGGAGGCCGGCTCCTCGGCGAGCTCGTCGCGGTCCGAGACGAGCAGGACCGCCGCGTCGTGGACCAGCCGCCTGACGTCGCGCACCGCCCGCATCAGCGGCGTGCCCGGAAGGGCCGCTGCCTCCTCGTCCTCGGCGGTCTCCCCGACGGGTGTCTCCACGGCCACCGCCTCGATCACCGGCTCCGCCTCGATCACCCGCGGGACCTCGACCACCTCCACGTCATCCGAACGAGCGCCCGTCTGGTCCAGGGCCACGACGCGCGCCTCGACGGCGGCCGGCGGCTCGATGGCCAGTGTCTCGGGCTCGGGCTCGGGGGCATCCGCCTCGTCGGCGGCGGCCTGTGCCGGCGGAACCTTGTGGAAGACGAGGCAGGCGAGCTGCTGCTCCCGCAGCGCGCCGACGCTCAGGGCATACTGGTCCTGCCCGGCCGTCACCGGCTTCGGCGAGCGGGCCGGTCCCTCGGCGAGCAGGAAGGACAGGTTCATCACGTCGAACACGTGGCGCAGGTCGCCGGCGTCCAGCAGCTCCTCGAGCCGGACCGGCTTGCGGCCCGGCCGCAACGCCTCGAAGGCGCGATTGTAGAGCTCGACGTGCCCGCCGCGCGAGACGATGGCGATCGGGTCGGGGTTGGCGTCCATCACCGCGAGCAGCGGGTCGATGCTCGGTTCCTCGGCCTTGCCCTCCCGCGCGTCGCCGGACGGCGCCTCCGAGGGCAGGGCGGTCAGCAGCATCGCCTTCTCGCCGCCCCACTCGATCGTCGCCATCGTGACCCGGGCGCCGAAGGTCTGCCCCTCGGCGGTGCGCATGGTCATGATGCCGGGCTGCTCGCGGCGGCCGCTGGCGAACAGCGCCCCCGTGCCGCCGGCGGCCTCGAGGATGTTCGCCGACGAATAGCCGAACAGCATCACGGCCGCGCGGTTGATGAAGGCGATGTCGTCGTTGACGATCACCACGCAGGCGATCGGCAGGCGCTCCAGCAGGGCGCACGCCTTCTCGTCGACCGGGGCTACGTCGTGCATCGAACCCTTCGGCTTGTCCCACCGCGTGGTGAACACTTCGCCGGCGAAGCGGGAGAGGGGGTCGGGGTCGAGATCATCGGGCAGGTCACCGGCAAACTGCGCGCCGAGCGCCTTTGCAATGTAGCGGAACGCGTCGGCTTCGGGCCGTGACAATCGGCCGATATCGATCGGAGCGTCCGCCTCCATGCCATCTCCTTGCCGTAACGTGAGTTTCCAATACTGCGACCAACCTTTGCTGCCATTGTGTTAAACTGGGTGCAACGCGGACGCGGGGAATATCGCCGCGTTTGTCGTTTTCCCCCGACGATTTTGCAAGGCAGCGTCCCGTCGGGTGGTCAACTCTGAGCGACCGCAAAAAATATGTTGCACTGCACAATGGGTGCGCTACATAGGGGTTGGCAGCGGCGAATGAACCGCGGTCATAATGGCCGCGGCTCTGACAACCGCGATCCGTTGAGGAGGTCAAAATGTCGATCGAAGATAACATTCCGACCCCGGACACCGTCGTGAACCAGGCATTCAAGGCTGCCGATAAGGCGACCGACCAGTTCGCGTCCGCCCTTCCGGGGTACGATACCCCCAAGCTGGTCCGTGAGATGGCCGAACAAGGCATCTCCACGGCCCGTCAAGTTTACGAAAATGCCCGCAACGCCGCAGAGGAGGCGACTGACATGATGGAAGATACCTACGAGACCGCTCGGAAGTCGTTCACCGAGCTGAACCTGAAGCTGATCGATCAGGCCCAGGCCAACACCGATCGCGTCTTCGCCTTTGCGAAGGAAGTTGCCGGCGCGAAGACCGTTTCGGAGGCCGTCGAGCTGCAGACCAAGTTCGCGCGTGAGCAGTTCGAGGCTTTCGCCTCTCAGGCCCGTGAGATGCAGGAGACCGCGCAGAAGCTGGCCTCCGAGACCTCCGGCCCGATGAAAGAGGCCTGGGAGCGCGCGACTCACAAGTTCAACGCGTAATCCCATTCGCGTAAGTCCAAAGTGAAAGCGCGTCGGGCTTCCCGACGCGCTTTTTATGTGCCATATGCTCCCCACCGACGCGGCAACGACCCGTCGCAGCTCCGTGCCGACATAGCTCAGCTGGTTAGAGCGCTGGATTGTGGATCCAGAGGTCCCTGGTTCGAACCCAGGTGTCGGTACCACCCAACCCCGCCCGTCCGGCGGGTTTTTTTGTGCCCGAAGCCTCCCCGCACGCCCAGCCCGTCCGGCCGCGCCGCCACCGGCCGCGACAGCGATTCGCACGGCATCGACGACCCGTCCGCCCGCCGCCCGCGTTGCGGTTCGCCCGGCGCGAAGTGCGGGAGGAGGGGCGGCGCTCAGGCCGCCGCGGCGAGGCGGGCGGCGCGGATGCGGTTGGCGTGCTCCACCAGCGAGATCAGGCGGACGTCGAGCACGTTCTTGCGGTGCAGCAGCATCAGCACCTCCGGCGTTAGATAGGCAGGGCGGGCCAGCAAGAAGTCGTCCGCCTTGGCCTCGTCCGTCACGTTCTGCCGCGGCAGCTCGCCCGACACGACGCCCCGCTCGCGCAGATAATTCGTCACATGTCCCAGCGAGCCGACGACGAAGCGGCCGTCGAGGATCGCGTCGACGATCTGGCGGCTCGCCCCCTGCCAGTCCTTCACCTTGATCTTGGGAAGGCCCGACAGCGCCTTCGACATGTTGTTCGACCACGCGCTGTTCACGCCCGGATTGCGCTCCAGGAACGCCGCGTCGAGGAGGTTGATGTCCCGCAGCTCGCGCTTCAGCAGCCCGTGCAGCGGATGGTCCTCGGTCTGGTGGACGTAGTTGAAGTAGCTGCACACCCGGTCGACCGGGTCGCGCAGCGCCGAGAGATAGACGTAGGGCCGCGCGTGCTCCTTCAGGGCGCCCCAGGTGAGGTGGCCGAAGATCGCGTCGAGATTCGCCTCGATCCACGCCGGGTCGTGCGTCTCGGTGTAGGCCGCCGCCTCCCGCCCGTTGGCGAGGCTGCAGGCGCGGGTACGGAAATGGTTCGAGAGCGCCGTGTTGATGCTCGTCCCCGCGCACTTCGGAACGTGCAAATGGACGATCAGGGGGGCGGTGGTCGACGCAGTCATCAAAACTCATCCTTCTCGGACCGGGCCGCTTGTGCCGAAACGCGCCGTCCCGTTCTGCACGTGAGCCACCGGGCTCGGCGCCAAAGGCCGGCCTAAGGGCGCCCGTGTCCAACGATTTCTTGCATCGAAATGGCGCATGCCGTCCAGCCGGTGTCGCATCGGCCGCGCAGCTGTGGCATGCCGCGCCGGAGGCGGCGGCGAGGTGTGCGCTTCGCAAAAAGCTGAGTTAGTATCCCGCGCAAGAGGCCGAACGGCCAGGAGGTTTCCCGTGGCACCCACTCTCACGATCGCGGACCTGCGCGAGCGACACCGGCGTTTCACGCCCAGGATGTTCTACGATTACGCCGATTCCGGGTCGTACACAGAGGGCACCTACCGCGACAACGAGGCCGCCTTCGCCGCCATCAAGCTGCGCCAGCGCGTCGCCCGCAACATCGACAAGCGCAACCTCTCGGCCAAGGTCCTCGGCGAGACGCGCTCGCTGCCGCTGTACCTCGCCCCCGTCGGCATGACCGGCATGCAGCACCCCGACGGCGAGATCCTCGCCGCCCGCGCCGCCGAGAAGTTCGGCGTGCCGTTCACGCTGTCCACCATGTCGATCTGCTCGATCGAGGACGTCGCGGCAGCAACCACCAAGCCCTTCTGGTTCCAGCTCTACGTCATGCGCGACCGCGGCTTCGCGGCCGACCTCATCGAGCGCGCGAAGGCCGCCGGCTGCTCGGCGCTGGTGCTGACGCTCGATCTCCAGATCCTCGGCCAGCGCCACAAGGACCTCCGCAACGGCCTCTCCGCCCCGCCGAAAATGACGCCGAAGGTGATCGCCCAGCTCGCCTCCAAGCCCGCCTGGTGCATGAAGATGCTCGGCTGCAAGCACCGGCAGTTCGGCAACATCGTCGGCCACGTCAAGGGCGTGACGGACATGGGCTCGCTGTCCGACTGGACCGCCTCCCAGTTCGACCCGACGCTCGACTGGTCGAGCGTCGAATGGGTGAAGGAGCGCTGGGGCGGCCCGTTGATCCTCAAGGGGGTCGGCGATCCGGACGACGCCAGGATCGCCGTCGGCACCGGTGCGGACGCGATTACCGTTTCCAACCACGGCGGCCGCCAGCTCGACGGCGCGCCGGCGTCCATCGACATGCTGCCGCCGATCCTCGACGCCGTCGGCGGCCAGATCGAGATCCACATGGACGGCGGCATCCGCTCCGGCCAGGACATCCTGAAGGCGATGGCGCTCGGCGCGGACGCGACCTCCATCGGCCGCGCCTTCATCCACGGCCTCGGCGCGGGCGGCGAGGCGGGTGTCACGCGCGCGCTCGAGATCCTCGCCAAGGAGCTCGACATCACCATGGCGCTCTGCGGCGAGACGGACATCAACGCCGTCGGCCACCACAACATCTGGGGCGGCGTGCCGCGCGCCATCCCGGTGATGCCCGAGCCGCAGAAAGACGGCCTCGTCGCGGTCGGCGCCTGACCGTCATGCGCGTCCTCGTCACTGGCAGCACCGGCCACCTTGGCGAAGCGCTGATGCGCATGCTGCCGGAGGCGGGCCACGACCCGATCGGTCTCGACATCAAGCCGGGGCCGTACACCGAGATCGTCGGGTCCGTCGCGGACCCGGAGGTCGCCTATACGGCGACGCTCGGCATCGACGCGGTGCTGCACACGGCGACGCTCCACAAGCCGCACGTGGTGACGCACACGAAGGCGGCCTTCGTCGAGACCAACGTGTCGGGGACGCTGGCCCTGCTGGAGGCGGCGGCGCAGCACCGGATCCGGCGGTTCGTCTTCACCAGCACGACGAGCGCCTTCGGCTCGGCGCTGAACCCGGCGCCGGGCGAGCCGGCCGCCTGGATCGACGAGAGCGTCGTGCCGGTCCCGAAGAACATCTACGGCGTCACCAAGACGGCCGCCGAGGATCTCTGCGCGCTCTTCGCGCGGGAGAAGGGGATGGACGTCATCGTCCTGCGCACCTCGCGCTTCTTCCCCGAGGAGGACGACAACGCCTCGGTCCGGGCGCGCTGGAGCGAGGCCAACGTCAAGGCCAACGAGTTCCTCTACCGCCGCGTCGACATCGAGGACGCCGCGACGGCGCACATCGCGGCGCTCACGGCGGGGAGCGGGTTCGCCCGCTACATCATCAGCGCGCCGACGCCGTTCTCCCCGGCCGACACGCTGGCGCTCCGCAAGGACCCGCGCGGCGTGGTGGCCCGCCTCTACCCGCAGTTCGAGCGCATCTACGCGGACGCCGGCTGGCAGATGCTGGACGAGTTCGACCGCGTCTACGTCAGCCGCAAGGCGATGGACGAGCTCGGCTGGCGTCCCCGCTGGGACTTCGCCGCGATCCTCGCGCAGATCGCCGAGGGCGAGCCCATCGGCAGCGCGCTGGCGCGGACGATCGGGCGCAAGGGCTACCACGACGTGACCTTTGCGGACGGTCCCTTTCCCACCTGAGCCGATCCTCAGATCAAATCTGCGCTATACTGCATAGTGCGGGGGCGTGAGATCGACGTTCGAATATTCGTGCCATCGATCAATCACCACTGCTGGCGTGCGCTCCCGATCGGTAGGGGGTTGAAAATGCACAGCCTTCAATAACGAAACATGATTTCGCAACTTGCCGCGCCGGCCAGCGAATTGGTTTATTGCGCAATTTCGTTATTTCAAGGATATATCTTTTCCATTAGAAACTAATGGCTGACATCTGGCGTTTGGCCGGGTTCTGGCAGTGTAGTGCACGTTTGGACTTGGTAGCGTTGTTCGGCAGGTAGAACAAGATCATGGATATCGACGATAAACTATATGGCGATCTCGTCGGTCTTCTCTTCGCCAGCGTCATTGATGAATCCAATTTGCAACGGTTTGCTTCGAAGGTTTCGACGCTCAGTTCCGACCCTCTCGGCGTCGCGTTGCGACGGATCGACGTTCTGGCCATGTCCGAGGTCGTCGTGGGAGCCTCGGGTTTCGGCGACGCATATATTAAGTCATACATAGATTACTATAACAATCGCAACCCATATCACGAACGTCTGATTGACGTTCCCTTGAATACTCCAGCCCTCGCGCTGGACTTCGTCGAGCGTCAGAGCATTGAACGGACGGAGTTTTTCACCGACTGGAAGCGGCCGCAGGGGTTCGGGGTCGGCGGGATCGCCGTCAACGTGGCGCGCAGCAGCCGCCACATCCTGTGCGCGTCGGTCGAACTCAGCGACCGGCAGGAGGAGCTTTATGCCGGCTCGCTGTCGCTGCTGCTCGAGCGGCTGGTGCCGCACCTCAAGACCCTCGCCGAACTGAACGGCCAGTCCTGGTCGCGCGGGATCCACGCCACCGTCGACACGATGCAGACCGGCGTGCTGGTGCTGTCCCACCTCGGCCAGGTGCTGCACATGAACTCGGCCGCCGACCGCCTCCTCAGCGCGACGAGCCTGTCGATCGACGCCAAGGGCACCTTGCGCGGGCGCACGCCCGAGGCCGAGGGGATCGTCGACGCCGCGATCGGCGAGGTGGTCGCCGGCCGCGTCGCCGCGCGCACCGTCCGGCTGCGGGACCTCGGCTACCTGGGCGACATCTCGCTGACGGTGTCCGGCATCCCCGAGGTCGCGGGCCGGCCGCCGCTCTGGTCGCTGTCGCCGCTCAGCTCGCCCGCCGCGGTGGTCTACCTCGCCGCCGACCACGAGCGCGCCCGCACCATCGTCCCGCGCGTGATGGCCGCCTACGGGCTCAGCGAGGACGAGGCGTTCATGGCGTTCTTCATCTACTGCGGCACCAAGCTCGATCAGATCGCCAAGGTGACGGGACAGAGCGCCTACGACGCGCAGGTGACCATCGACCGGGTGATGAAGAAGATGGACGCGCCGCGCTATGCCGACGTCGTCCGCCGCGTGGCCCGGTTCGCCGCGGCGGTCTGACCGCCCTGACCGACCCGACCGCCGGGGGCGCGGGAGTGCCGGTCAGGCGGCCGCGACCGCCTCGCGCTCGCGCAGGTGCCCGCCGGCCGCGGCGGGGAGGGGGCCGCCATAGGCCCAGTCGAGGAGCTCAGCCGTGTGGACCACGGCCTTTGCGTCGCCGAGCTGGGTGATGCAGCCGATGTTGCCGGTGGCGACGACGTCCGCCCCGGTGAGGCCGATGTTGGCGAGCTTGCGTTCGCGCAGGCGCGCCGCGATGCCGGGCTGCATGATGTTGTAGGTGCCCGCCGAGCCGCAGCACAGGTGCCCCTCGGGAACGTCGCGCACCGTGAAGCCCGCGGCCGTGAGCAGTCGCTTGGGTTCGGTGCGGATCCGCTGGCCGTGCTGCATCGAGCAGGCGGAATGATAGGCGATCACCGTGTCGGTCCCGCGCACCGGCGGCCCGAGGTCGAGGTCGGCGAGGACCTCGGTGACGTCCCTGGCGAGGGCCGAAACCCTGGCCGCGCGCTCGGCCCACTCGGGATCCTCGCGCAGCATGAAGCCGTAGTCCTTGATCGTGGTGCCGCAGCCGGACGCGGTGATGACGATGGCGTCGAGGCCGCGCTCCGCCTCGCCGAGCCAGGCGGCGATGTTGGCCTTGGCCGCGGCCATCGCGTCCGCCTCGAAGCCCATGTGGTGGACCAGCGCGCCGCAGCAGCCCTCGCCCTTCGGCTGCACCACCTCGACGCCGGCGCGGTTGAGCAGGCGGATCGTCGCCGCGTTGATCGACGGCGCAAGGACGCTCTGCGCGCACCCGGTCAGCAGGGCGACGCGGCGCTTGCGCGGACCCGCCGCCGCGTGGACCGCCGGGCGCGCCGCGTCGGCGGCGGCGGGGAGGGCGCGGGGGGCGAGCGACAGCATCGCGCCGATGCGCGACAGGGTGTCGGCGCGCGGCGCGGTGGTGCGGGCGGCGTTCACCGCGGCGGGCATCGACGGCTTCATCGCGCGGTTCTCGTCGTCCATGTGGTTCGGCGACGTCGCGCTGACGGCGGGGCGCTTCGCATGCGGCGCGATCATCCCCGCGAAGGGCCGGCCGAGCGCGGCGAGGCGCAGCGCCGCGCGGAAGCGGCGGGGATAGGGCAGGACCGCCGCCAGCACACGCCGCAGCAGACGGTCGGCGAGGGGGCGCGTATACGTCTCCTCGACATGCGCGCGGGCGTGGTCGATCAGGTGCATGTAGTGGACGCCCGACGGGCAGGTCGTCATGCAGGAGAGGCAGGAGAGGCAGCGGTCGATGTGCAGGACGTCCGCCGCCGTCGCCGGCCGGTCCTGCTCCAGCATCTCCTTGATGAGGTAGATGCGGCCGCGCGGGCTGTCCCGCTCGTCACCCAAAAGCACGAAGGTCGGGCACGTGGCCGTGCAGAAGCCGCAGTGCACGCAGGTGCGCAGGATGCCGTCCGCGGTGCGGATCGCCGGGTCTTCGAGCTGCGCGGGGGAGAAGTTCGTCTGCATGCCGAGACGCTATGTCATTTCCCGCGCCGGCGGAATGCGTGACGGTGCCCGCGATTGCGAATTAGACAAGAAACGCTTCGGGATCGTCGATCGGCCGGGCGTGCGCGGCGCGCACGATCCCGTGGACGGAGCGGGCGACGAGCCACACCGCGACGAGCGGGTAGACGATCACGCCGCCGCCCGCGAACGACAGCGCGACGCTCGCCACGTATCCCGCCGCCGCGCCCCAGAAAGTGCGGATCTGGTAGGTGTAGTGCGAGGCGAGCCAGGCCGGCGGCTGGCGGCGCCGGGCGTAGTGGGCGAAGGCGAACGCGGCGACGGCGGCGATCGGCAGGGCCGGGCTCGTCAGGTACGCGGCGTAGATGAGCTTGGCGTTGACCATCCCCGGCTGGTCGGCGTGCTCGGCCGTCTCGATGCGCGGCTGGCGGCGGGACTTCGCCGGCCCCTGGCGCGGCTCGGCCGTGTGGGTGCGGGGCGCGCGCGGGTCGCTGGCCGCGGTCTCCGGCGCCGTCTTCTCCGGGGTCGTCGTCTCGGGCAGGTGGGGGCGGCCGGCGGGGCCCTTGGCCGTGCGGGTGCGCGGCGCCTTGCGCTTCTTGGCGCCGGACGTCGGGACGCTGGGCCCGGAGCCTGCCGGTGCCGGGCGCTGAGGGGGCTCCTTGTCGCTCATCGGTTCTTCAACGATCGAACGCGGCTGAACGTTGCGGCTCCGAAGCAGCATGTCATAGCACCGGTTTCGGGCCGAATGACGACGCTCTACGTGCGGGCCAGCCGACCGGGGTTGAGAATCGACTGCGGATCGAATGCAGCCCTGAGCCGCTGACTTAATGCCTTAACATTTACCGCCGGGTTATGGAATGTCGCCGTCCCGGCCCGAATTTCGGCGGGGGCCCTGATCAACGTTGCGTGACCGCTTCCCGCCCTGGCGATAGCCTCGCGCAGGACGCTTGCGCCGGCCTCGCCCGTGGCTGGCGTCTCGACCCAGACGAGCCCGCCCGCCCAGTCGAGGAAGGCACGGCTCCCGACCGGTGCTGCCTTGACGATGGCGGGCCCCTCCGTCGGTGCCACCGAGATCCGCCACACCGCGCCGCCGCTGCCGATGAAGGGCGCCACGTCGCGCACCGCGCGCCACAGCGCCTGCGACGGCTCCCGCTCGATCTCGGCGATGTCCTCTCCGGGGAAGAGGCGGTGGAGCGCCTCGGCACGCGCCGCGACCGACGGACCGAAGCCTTCGAGCCGCAGCACGGTATGCGGCACGTCGGCGCCCGGGACCATGAAGCCGACGATGTCCGCCGGCAGGTGCGCCGCGCCGGAGACGTCGGCCGCCGAGCCCATGGCGCGCGACATCGCCCGCACCGCCGCCTCGGTGGAGAGGCCGCGCAGCGCGATTGTGGTCTCGGTCTCCGGCCGCGGCAGGACCTTCACCGTCATCTCCGTGGCGACGGCGAGCGTGCCCCAGGAGCCGCAGAGGGCGCGGGCGAGGTCGTACCCGGTGACGTTCTTCACCACCTTGCCGCCGGCCTTGAAGCTCTCGCCCCGGCCGGAGACGGCCGAAAGGCCCAGCATGTGGTCGCGCACGGCGCCCGCGGTGAGGCGGCGCGGGCCGGCGAAGTTGGTGCCGAACGTGCCGCCGAAGGTCGCCTGTCCCTCGGCGCCCAGCAGCGGGACGAGGTCGGGCGGCTCGAACGCCAGCATCTGCCCGGCGGCGACCAGCGCCTCCTCGATCTCGGCCATGGTGGTGCCGGGGCGCAGCGTCAGCACCAGCTCCTCCGGCTCGTAGGTGACGATGCCGGAGAGGCGGGTGAGGTCCATCACGAAGCCGGTCTGCATCGGCGGGGCGATGGAGCGCTTGGTGCCGCCGCCGACGATCTCGATCGGCTCGGACGAGGCGACGGCGGACGCGACGTAGTCCTCGACGTCCGCCGCGGTTTCGGGGGTCAGCGTGTTCGCCACTAGTTGGCCGTCTTGGTTGATGCGTCGGGGGTCGCCGGGGTCTCGGTGGTCTCCGGCGTCGCCGGTGGCGCGGCGGCGTCGGGCGCGCCGGTCGTCGGGACGGTCGGGCGGTCGGACGGCAGCGACTGGGTCTCTTCCGGGACGATGGTGCCGGCGGGCGCGCTCGGCGGCGGCGTCCCGGCGGGGACGGCCTTGTCGAGCGCGCCGGCGGGCGCGCCCTCGGGAGCCCCGACCACGGGTGCGTTCGGCGCGGCGGGGAGGCCGGTGCCGGGCGTCTCGGGCGTCGGCGGGATCACGGGGGCGCCGTCCGCGGCGGGCTCGCCCTCCGGGGCGCCGACCACCGGCGCGCCCGGCGCCATCGGCAGCCGTCCGCCGGACGTCCCGGCGGGCGTGTCCTCGTCGGCGCCGTCCGCCGGTGCGCCGGGCTCGGTCGCTTCGGCGGTGCCCGGCTCGCGGTCGCACGGGAAGGAGACCGTCAGGATGTTGTGCAGCACCACCGCCGTCGGCGTCTCGGGCGGGACGCCGCGCTCGATGGCGACGGCCATCATGTCCATCATCTCGACCAGCGTCACCGGACGCGGCAGGCAGTAGGGGTGCCTGTTGCCGTTGGCGAATGCGGCGACGCTGTAGCCCTCGACGAGGCCGGCCATGTAGCTGAGGCAGCCGTAGTTCTCCGGCGGGCGGTCGCCGTTGGCGTCGGCCCGCGCGTCGCAGTTCTCGAGGAACCGGTCTGCCATGCGGAACGGGCTCATGTCGGCGGGCGACTGCGCCGAGGCGGGGGCGGCGGCGACGAGGGCCGCCGCGACGAGTAGGGTTCGCATCAGAACCTCGGAATGTCCGGGAAGGGCAGTTTGCCGTGGTGGACGTGCATCTTGCCGAGTTCCGCGCACCGATGCAGCACCGGAAAGACCTTGCCCGGGTTGAGGAGGTGCTGCGGGTCGAACGCGCATTTGACGCGCTGCTGCTGCTTCAGGTCGTCCTCGGTGAACATCTCCGGCATCAGGTCGCGCTTCTCGACGCCGACCCCGTGCTCGCCTGTGAGGCAGCCGCCCACCTCGACGCAGAGCTTGAGGATGTCCGCGCCGAAGGCCTCCGCCCGCTCCAGCTCACCGGGCTGGTTGGCGTCGAAGAGGATCAGCGGGTGGAGATTGCCGTCGCCGGCGTGGAAGACGTTGGCGACACGCAGGCCGTGCTTCTCGGACAGCTCGGCCATTCCCTTCAGCACGCGTGGCAGCTCGCGGCGGGGGATGGTGCCGTCCATGCACATGTAGTCGGGAGAGATGCGGCCGACCGCGGGGAAGGCGGCCTTGCGCCCGGCCCAGAAGTTGGCCCGCTCCTCCTCGCTCTCGGAGACGCGGCAGGTGGTGCAGCCGTACTCGCGGCAAATCGCCTCGACGCGCTGGAGCAGGTGATCAACCTCGACTTGCGGCCCGTCGAGCTCGACGATGAGGAGGGCGTCGACGTCGAGCGGGTAGCCGGCGTGGACGAAGGCTTCGGCGGCGTGGATCGCCGGCCGGTCCATCATCTCCATCCCGCCGGGGATGATGCCGGCGCCGATGATCGCGGCGACCGCGCGGCCGGCGTCCTCCGCGTCGGGGAAGCCGACGAGAACGGCGCGGGCGGTCTCCGGCGAGCGCAGGATGCGCACCGTCACCTCGGTGACGACGCCGAGAAGGCCCTCGGAGCCGACCATGAAGGCGAGCCAGTCGTAGCCCTCGCTGTCGAGGTGCTTGCCGCCGAAGCGCATCACCTCACCCTCGATCGTGACGATCTGGAGCCCCAGCACGTTGTTGGTGGTGAGGCCGTACTTCAGGCAGTGAACGCCGCCGGAGTTCTCGGCGATGTTGCCGCCGATGGAGCAGGCGATCTGCGAGGAGGGGTCGGGCGCGTAGTAGAACCCCTCGTGGCTGACGGCCTGGGTGATGGCGAGGTTGGTCACGCCCGGCTGTACGGTGGCGGTGCGGTTGTCGAAGTCGATGTCGAGGATGCGGTTGAAGCGCATCATCGACACGAGCACGGCGTCGGCGAGGGGGAGGGCGCCGCCCGAGAGCGAGGTCCCGGCGCCGCGCGGGACGACGCGGATGCCGTTCTCATGACAATATTTCAGCACTTTCGCGACCTGCTCGACCGTTTCCGGCAGGACCACGACGAACGGCATCTGCCGGTACGCGGTGAGCGCATCGCTCTCATAAGTCCGCATGCCGATTTCGTCGTCGACCGTACCCTCACCGGGTACGATTTCGCGCAGAGCCGCAACGATTTCGGCCCGACGCGCCATGATATCCGCATTGACGGACGGCATTGCCAGCCCAGACATATCATTCCCCCCGCAGCCTGAAGCTGCCGTCCCCGACGCGCGATTGCAACCGCATCTTTCGTGCATCTGACGCATGTCATAGCGGCCAAGCGGTTGAAATTGTCGAGAACATGTTATCCTAAAACAAGAGTAATCCACTTCGAAGGAATGGCATGGGCGTTCTCACGCAGGCAGACGAAATTTCGCAAATCGCATTCGGCTACATGGGATCAAAGGCGCTGTTCGCAGCGCTCGAGTCGGACGTGTTCACCCTCCTGTCCAGCGGGCCTATGACCGCCGAGGACATCGCTGGGAAAACCGCTCTGGAGCCCGACCGGGCCGAGACGCTGCTGACCGCGCTCGCGGGCCTCGGCCTCGTCACGGTCGACGACGGGCGCTACGCGAACTCGCCGGCGGCTGAAGCCTTTCTGGTGAAGGGCGCCAAGTACGACTTCGGCGACTACCTCCGCCTCCAGGTCGGGCGGCAGATGTACCCGCTGATCGACCAGATCGAGGCGGCCCTCGAGAACCGACTGCCGGACGACGCGACCGCGTCGTACGCCGACTGGTTCTCCGACCCGGAACAGGCCCGCCTCTACTCCGAGAGCCAGCACGCCGGCTCCCTCGGCCCGGCGCGGCAGCTCGCCCGCAACATCGACCTCTCCGATGCCGGCACGCTGCTCGACGTCGGCGGCGGGACGGGGGCCTTCGCGATCACGCTGTGCAAGGCGAACCTCAACCTCAAGGCTACCGTCGTCGACTACCCGAACGTCGCCGCGCTCGGGAAGGAGTACGTGAAGGAGGCGGGGCTGGACGACCGGATCACCTACGTCGAGGGTGACGGGCGCGAGGACATCTGGCCGAAGAACCAGGACGTCGTCCTCATGTCCTACCTCTTCTCCGGGGTTCCGGGCGACGCGCACGAAGGTCTCATCGCGCGGGCCTATGACCACCTGGCCCCCGGCGGCCGGCTCCTGATCCACGACTTCGTCGTCGACGCGGACCGCACCGGACCGAAGCTCGCCGCGCTGTGGCAGCTCCAGCATACGGCGTTCACCCCCGAGGCGCGCTCGCTGGACAGCGGCTGGCTGGCCGAGTCTCTCACCAAGGCCGGGTTCCACGAGGTCGAGGTCCGGCCGATGATCCCGGAGATGACGATGCTGGCGAGCGGGCACCGTCCGGCGCGCTGATCGGGAGACGGTCACCCCGTCGCTCTCCATGGGGTCGCGGCCGAAGCGGCACGCCCCATTGGATTAATATATAGCTTCGGCTCAGTCATAGCCGCAGCCCCGTCGCGTCCTTGCGGCGCGTCGTGGCTGCGGCTAAGCGAGGCACATGCAACCCGAAGATCGTCTCGCGCGGCGCAATGCGCTCGTTCTCGCGCTTGCCCAGGCGTTGGGCGGTGCGCTCACCTCCATCACCATCGCGCTCGGCGGCCTCGTCGGCGTCACGCTTCTGGGCCAATCCACCCACCTCGCGACGCTTCCCGTCTCGCTGATGATCGTCGGCACCGCCTGCGGGACCATTCCGGCGGCCATGCTGATGGGCCGCGTCGGCCGTCGCGCCGGCTTCATGACGGGTGCGCTGACCGCCTCGATCGGCGGCTTCATCGCCTTCACGGCGATCATGACGGGCCTCTTCCCGCTCTACTGCGTCGGTACCTTCTTCGGCGGCTTCTCCTTCGCCTTCGTGCAGCAGTACCGCTTCGCCGCGGCGGAGGGGGCAACGCCCGGGTTCCGCCCCAAGGCGATCTCCTATGTCCTCGCGGGCGGGCTCCTCGCCGGCATCATCGGGCCGCAGACGGTGATCGCGACGCGCGACCTCTTCGCGCCGACCGCCTTCGCCGGCGCCTACCTCGCGCAGGCCGTCCTCGCGCTCTTCAGCATCGCCGTCCTGGCCTTCTATCGCGGGCCGCTGCGCGCGCCGGAGTCGGCGGAGGCGGCCGCCGGACGGCCGCTGCGCCAGATCCTCGCGGAGCCGAAGGTGCAGCTCGCGATCCTCGTCGCCGTCGTGTCCTACGGCGTGATGAGCCTCATGATGACGGCGGCGCCGCTCGCCATGCTCGGCTGCGGCTTCGGGACCGACGACGCGGCCTTCGGCATCCAGTGGCACGTCATCGCGATGTTCGCGCCGAGCTTCTTCACCGGCAACCTCATCTCCCGCTACGGCGCGGAGATCATCGCCACCATCGGCCTGGCGCTCCTGGCGTTCGCCGGCGCGACGGCGCTGATGGGGCTCGAGCTCTTCCACTTCTACGGCGCGCTTATCCTGCTGGGCCTCGGCTGGAACTTCGGCTTCATCGGCGGCACGGCGATGCTGACCCAGGCGCAGCGGCCGGAGGAGCGTGCGCGCACCCAGGCGGCGAACGACTTCATCGTCTTCGGCATGGTGGCGCTCGCCTCCCTCTCGTCGGGCGTCCTGTTCCAGACGGCGGGCTGGTCGCCCATCAACTGGGTGCTCCTCGGCCTCGTCGCTTGCCCTCTGGTTGTGATGGGCATCGCCGGCTACGTATCCCAAATTCGTCAAGCCGATAAGCTTGCCTGATGGGCTGACGCCCGCTTTACTCCAGCGGCAACGACAAGAGATGCGGACCCCCGAAAAGAGGGGCCGCGCGCTGGAGGAAATGAATGAACCCGACTTTGATCGTCATCGCGTGCGGGCTCGTCTCGCTGCTTTATGGTGCCTGGGCGATACGCAGCGTCATCGCGGCACCAGCCGGCACGCCGCGGATGCAGGAAATCGCCGGCGCCATCCAGGAGGGCGCCTCGGCCTACCTTGCCCGCCAGTATTTCACGATCGCGGTCGTGGGGGTCCTCATCTTCGCGCTGGTCTTCTGGCTTCTGGGCGCGCTCGTCGCGGTCGGCTTCGCCATCGGCGCCATCCTGTCGGGGACGGCGGGGTACATCGGCATGCTGGTCTCGGTGCGGGCGAACGTGCGCACGGCACAGGCCGCATCCCAGTCGCTGCAGGGCGGTCTCGACATCGCCTTCAAGTCGGGCGCAGTCACCGGCATGCTGGTGGCCGGCCTCGCGCTGCTGGGCGTCGCGGTCTACTTCTTCGTCCTGACCTCGATCCTCGGTCATGACCCGACCTCGCGCACCGTCGTCGACGCGCTGGTCGCGCTCGGCTTCGGCGCCTCGCTGATCTCGATCTTCGCGCGCCTCGGCGGCGGCATCTTCACCAAGGGGGCGGACGTCGGCGGCGACCTCGTCGGCAAGGTCGAGGCCGGAATCCCGGAGGACGACCCGCGCAACCCGGCCACGATCGCCGACAACGTGGGCGACAACGTCGGCGACTGCGCCGGCATGGCGGCGGACCTCTTCGAGACCTACGCGGTCACCGTGGTCGCCACCATGGTCCTCGCCGCGATCTACTTCGCCGGCAGCGACCACCTCTCGGCGACGATGCTCTACCCGCTCGCCATCGGCGGCGCGTGCGTGCTGACGTCCATCGTCGGCACCTTCTTCGTGAAGCTCGGCGGCGGCACCAACATCATGGGTGCGCTCTACAAGGGCTTCATCGTCACCGCCGTCCTGTCGCTCATCATCCTCCTGCCGGTCACCTACCTCGTCTTCGGCTCCTTCTCGACGACGCTGACGGCGGGAGCGACGGCGGCCGCCGAAGCAGTCACGACGGCGGCCGGGACCGACGGCGCGGCCGCCGTGGCAGACGCCGTGGCGCAGACCGGGACGGCCGCGGGCATCACCTTCACGCCCTTCGACCTCTATCTCTGCGGCGTGGCGGGCCTCGTGATCACCGGGCTCATCGTCTGGATCACCGAGTACTACACCGGCGTCGGCTTCCGCCCGGTACGCTCGATCAGCCAGGCGTCGGTGACTGGGCACGGCACCAACGTGATCCAGGGTCTCGCGGTCTCGCTCGAGGCGACGGCGCTTCCGGCCCTCGTGATCATCGCCGGAATAATCTTTACTTATTCCTTTGCGGGGCTTTACGGCATCGCCATTGCGGTCACGACGATGCTCGCGCTTGCCGGTATGGTTGTAGCGCTCGACGCGTTCGGTCCGGTGACCGACAACGCCGGCGGCATCGCCGAGATGGCCGATCTTCCGGAGGACGTGCGCTCGACGACGGACGCGCTCGACGCGGTCGGCAACACAACCAAGGCGGTGACGAAGGGCTATGCGATCGGCTCGGCGGGTCTCGGCGCGCTGGTCCTCTTCGCGGCCTACACCGAGGACCTCAAGTACTTCATCGCCCATTCCGACCAGTACCCCTTCTTCCAGGGGGTGACGTCGGAGACGCTGAACTTCTCGCTGGCGAACCCTTACGTGGTGGTGGGGCTCTTCTTCGGCGGTCTGCTGCCGTTCCTCTTCGGCGGCGTGGCGATGACGGCGGTCGGCCGCGCGGCGGGCTCGGTCGTCGAGGAGGTGCGCCGTCAGTTCCGGGAGAAGCCGGGCATCATGGAGGGCAAGGACCGTCCCGACTATGGCCGCGCGGTGGACATGCTCACCAAGGCGGCGATCCGCGAGATGATCCTGCCGTCGCTCCTGCCGGTGCTCTCGCCGATCGTGGTGTTCTTCCTGATCAACGCCATCGCCGGCAAGGGCGAGGCGTTCGCGGCGACGGGCGCGATGCTCCTCGGCGTGATCGTGACCGGGCTCTTCGTGGCGATCTCCATGACCGCCGGCGGCGGCGCCTGGGACAACGCGAAGAAGTCCTTCGAGGACGGCTTCGTGGATCGCGACGGTGTGAAGCATCTCAAGGGGTCCGAGGCGCACAAGGCCTCCGTCACCGGCGACACGGTGGGCGACCCCTACAAGGACACGGCCGGGCCGGCGGTGAACCCGATGATCAAGATCACCAACATCGTCGCGCTCCTGCTCCTCGCGGTCCTCGCCCACCAGGGCGTCTAGCCCTCACGCGCTCCGGTGCCGGACGAACGGAAAAAGGCCGCGCACGGTTGTGCGCGGCCTTGTCCGTCCAGACGCTCCCGAGGAGCGCGGAATCAGTTCAGCTGGATGGTGACACCGTCGTCGTCGTGACGGCGGTCGTAGTCACGCACCCGGGCCTGCTGGTCGTCGATCTTGTCGAGCTTGCGGTCGTAGCGTTCCTCGATCTTCGCGGCCCGCTTGTAGTTGCCCTTCGAGGCGGCGTAGTCGGCGCGGCGGTCGCCCTCCGCCTCCACCTTGTCCTCGCGGTGGTCGAGGCGATGCTCGCGGCGGTCCGCGTTGCGGTCGTGGACGCTGTAGTTGTCGGTGTCACCGAACTGCACGGTCACCTGAGCAGCCGCCGGCGTCGCAGCAATGCCAGCACCCATCGTCGCGGCCAGCAGGGCCGCCATAACAGTCTTGGTCATGACTCTCTCCACACGTTGCTGTCGGGGTCGGCGGCATCTGCGCCGCGTCGCCTATGGCCGGATTAACGAGAGGTCATCCGCGGTCGTTCCCGACAAAAATTTGGGAACTTTCCGCCCGATAGCTCATTGCGGCCGCCTCGGCGGCAGCGCAAATCCGCCCGCGATCCGCGACGTTTGACGATGGCGCGCCGACGCGGCAGACAGGCGACAGGATGTCGCGACCGCTCCGCCGCGCAGAGGCGCGGCGAAACGGTGCGGACGGCGAACGACCCGGCCGGCACCGCCTCAGGCGGCGCGCGGACGGGTCAGACGAGTGGCGGTGAGCGTGTCAGAGTTCCGGGTTGGCCATGCCGGCGAGCACCTGCGACAGGAAGGCGAGGTCCTTGCCCGAGGTCCGCGTCTTGCGGGACAGGTAGTCGAACACCTTGCCGTCCTTGAGGCCGTATTCGGCGATCTGTCGCACCTTCCCGTCGTCGTCGAGGTAGACGACGAGGATGCGCCGGTCCCGCACGGCGGTTTTTTGGAACGCGAAGTTTCGCCCCTTGGTCTGCGAGATGTAGTACAAGGCCTCACCGCCCGCCAAACCGGTGCTGGTCGGGGTGCCGAGGGCGAGAAGAGCCTGCTCCTTCGACGATCCGATCGGGACCTGCTCGAGCTGGTCCGGCGTGATTTTCTGGCCGCGGGTGAACTCCTCGCTCGTGGCACATGCCGAGAGCGTGAGACATACCGCAGCGACGGCGACGAGCGACTTCACCTCGAAACGCCGCGCACCCAACTTATCTGAGGCGCGTAAGGGGTTCTGTGCCATGTTTCGCTTCTTCTTCCGCAACAAGCCCGATCCCGCGGTGCGTCAGCTCTACGAAGCCGTCGTTGCGCAGGCGCGATCGCCGGTCTTTTACACAAATTATGGCGTCGCGGACACATTGGACGGACGCTTCGAAATGGTGGTCCTCCACATCACCCCCTTTATCAACGCCTTAAAGGACGGGGAGGCCATGGGGGTGGACGGACAGGCCCTGTTCGACCATTTCCTGAGCGACATGGACCAGAATCTGCGCACCATCGGCGTGAGCGATCTGTCGGTCCCGAAGAAGATGAAGAAGATGGGCGCTGCATTCTACGGCCGCTACGAAGCCTACCTGAGCGCGCGTGGCGACCGGGCCGACCTCGCCGCCGCCATGGCGCGGAACGTTCTGGACGAGCCGGGACGGCCCGATTCGCCGGCGGCGTTCGCGCTCGCGGACTATTTCGAGGCGCTCTGCGCGGCAGCGCCCGACAGGCTCGAGGCGCGACCAAATCTCCCGGACCCTCACGCCTTCGCGCCGCGAATGGCCGGCGCCGGCGCGGCCGCGGTCGCTGAGGTGGCGTCATGACCGCGCGCTTCCATCGCCCCTTCAACGTCCGCCGCCTCGACGAGCAGAGGACGATCACGATCGAGGCCACGGACGAGGAGCGGGCCGAACTCGCCGAGGCGCTCGAGGTCCTCTCGATCGGGAGCCTGAAGGCCGAGTTCACGCTGAAGCCGTGGCGCGGGGAAGGGGTCCGCGTCGTCGGCACCGTCAGCGGCGACGTCACGCAGGCGTGCGTGGTGACCCTTGACCCGGTGCCGGGCAGGGTCGAGGAAGACTTCGACGTTCGCCTCCATCCCGACGTTGCCGAGAGCGAGGAGGTGGTGGTCGATCCGGACGAGCCCGATCCGCCCGAGCGTCTGGAGGGATACGAGGTCGACGTCGGCGCCATCGCGCTGGAGCACTTCGCCCTCGGCCTCGACCCGTATCCACGGGCACCGGGGGTCGAGTTCGACGCCCCGGCCGACGAGGAGGAAGCGGACGAGCCGTCGCCCTTCGCGGTTCTGGCGAGTTTGAAGAACAATCCGACTTAGACGTTTTGTCGGACGACCACATCCACTATGGTCCGCGCCGCTGCATGGCGATGGCGCGGCAAAGGGCGGCGAACAGGATTCCATGACCACAGGCGAGATCCGACTGGCTATCGATGCCATGGGGGGCGACGAGGGACCGTCCATGGCGGTGCCAGGGCTGGCCGTCGCGCTGACGCGCTGCCCCAACCTCGCGTTCGAGATCTTCGGCGACAAGGCCGAGATCGAGAAGGCGATCGCCAGACACCCCGAGCTCGCCGCCCGGTCGAACATCCACCACACCGAGGTCTCCATCCCGATGGACGCCAAGCCCAGCCAGGCGCTGCGCATGGGCCGGCGCGTGTCGTCGATGTGGCAGGCGCTGGAGTCGGTGAAGGGCGGGACCGCCTCGGCGACCGTCTCGGCCGGCAACACCGGCGCGCTGATGGCGATGGCGAAGTTCTGCCTGCGCGGGATGGAGGGCGTCGACCGCCCGGCGCTCGCGGCGATCTGGCCGACGATCCGCGGCGAGTCGGTGGTGCTCGACGTCGGCGCCAACATCGGCGTCGACACCAAGAACCTCGTCACGCACGCGCTCCTCGGCGCGGCGATGTCGCGCGCGGTCTTCGGGATCGATACGCCGAAGGTCGGCCTCCTCAACATCGGCGTCGAGGAGGTAAAGGGGCTAGAGGAGGTCCGCGACGCCGGGCAGATCCTCAAGACCGGCAACTTCCCGGGCCTGCGCTACGAGGGGTTCGTCGAGGGCGACGACATCGGCAAGGGCATCGTCGACGTGGTGGTGACGGAGGGTTTCTCCGGCAACATCGCGCTGAAGACGGCCGAGGGCACGGCCCGGCAGCTGGCCGAATACCTTCGCATGTCGATCGGCCGCACGTTGCGGGCGCGGATCGGCTATGTCCTGGCGAAGCCGGCCTTCGCGCGGTTGCGCGACAAGATGGACCCACGCAAGATCAACGGCGCGGTGTTCCTCGGCCTCAACGGCCTCGTGATCAAGAGCCACGGCGGAACGGACGAATACGGGTTCGCCAGCGCGGTGGAGCTCGCGCACGACATGGTGCGCAACGACCTACAAGCCCGGATCGCCCTCGATGTGGCGGCACTGACGGAGACCAAAGAGCTTGCAAACGCGGGTTGATCGATACGCCGAAGCGGCAGGGGAACGCTCGCACGGACCGCTGCGACCGCCGGCGACCCGCATCGCGGGCGTCGGATCGGCGTTGCCGGAGCGCGTAGTCACCAACGACGATCTGGCCAGGATGGTCGACACGTCGGACGAATGGATCGTCTCGCGGACCGGCATCAAGGAACGCCGCCTCGCCGCGGACGGCGAGTACACCTCCGACCTCGCCGAGCGGGCCGCCCGCGCCGCGCTCGCCAGCGCCGGCTACAGTCCGGACGATATCGACCTCATCGTCCTCGCCACCGCGACGCCGGACAACACCTTCCCGTCCACAGCGGTCGCCGTGCAGCATCGCCTCGGCATCACGCGGGGGGCCGCGTTCGACGTCGCGGCGGTCTGCTCCGGCTTCGTCTACGCTATGACGACGGCGGACGCGCTGATCGCCCAGGGCCTCGCCAAGCGGGCGCTGGTGATCGGCGCCGAGACCTTCTCGCGCATCCTCGACTGGGAGGACCGGACCACCTGCGTGCTCTTCGGCGACGGTGCCGGCGCGGTGGTGCTGGAGGCGTCGGACGGGTCGGGAGGCGAGAACGCGCGCGGCGTGATCGCGGCATGCCTGCGCTCCGACGGCAGCCACAAGGAAAAGCTCTTCGTCGACGGCGGCCCGTCGACGACCCAGACCGTCGGCCACCTGCGCATGCGCGGCCAGGAGGTCTTCCGCTTCGCCGTTTCCGCGACGGTGGACGTCGTCGAGGACGTCTTCGCCAAGGCGGACGTGACCGCCGAGGAGATCGACTGGTTCGTCCCGCACCAGGCCAACAAGCGGATCATCGACTCCAGCGCCCGCAAATTAGGCATTGCCCCCGAAAAAGTGATCCTGACTGTTCAGCATCACGGCAACACGTCCGCAGCCTCCATTCCGCTCGCGCTGGCCGAGGCGGCCGCCGACGGACGCATCAAACGCGGCGATCTCGTGCTCCTCGAGGCCATGGGCGGCGGTTTCACTTGGGGCGCGGTACTGGTTCGCTGGTAGTCTTTTTATTGGATCATAACCAAAGTTTATGATCCAATATGAGACACACGCGTTGACCCGGCTATGGACTGCAATCTACCTTACTGGCTTGTAAGAAATAGAGCAGCCACCCGGGCCACGGCCTAAGCGTGGCGCCGAAAAATGATCGGGGAGCTATGGGACGCACGATCACCCGCGCGGACCTTGCCAATGCCGTATGCAGCAAGGTGAATGTGTCCCGCGCCGAAGCAGCGGAACTTATCGACCAGATTATCGAGGAGATCGTCTCCGCGCTTGAACGGGGCGAATCCGTCCGGATGTCCTCTTTCGGCGCGTTCGAGGTGCGCGAAAAGAAAGAGCGTGTCGGACGCAATCCGAAAACCGGCGAAGAGGTGCCGATCGAGCAACGCTCGGTGGTGACCTTCCGGCCGAGCGATGTCTTGAAGCGATATATTAACGAGCAGCCGGGCAACAGACACTAGCGCTGCATCTCGCGGCGCCTGGAGGGAGGCGCCGGTGGCTGGTGGATCTGCTGCTCACAACGCTCACCATGGCGAGACCAGCCCGTCGGGGGACGACGGGCGCGGCCTGATCGAGGCTGTGCGGCTCGCCGACGAGGTGGGCGTCCCTCCGTCCGTTCTCACCTACCTCGAGGCCCGGCTCCCGGACGTTCATTCGATCGTCGACGGGCGGCGCCGCTACTACCGGTCCGCAGACGCGGCGCTGCTCGCCGGCTGCGCCGAGCTCCTCTACGGCGAGGGCCGCTCCTTCCGCGAAGTCATGGGGTTCCTGCGCAACGGCCGCGCCAAGGCGGTCGCCAAGCGCGGCTGGGCGCTGCTGCGCCACGTGGAGGCGGTGGCCCCTCCGGTCGCCGCCGCGGCGCCGCCGGCGCGCGCCATCCCGCCCGACGCGCTGGTGCGTCACCGCGGCCGGCCCACGGCTCCCAAGTCCCCGGCGGACCCGGCCATCACCGTCGACCCCTCGTCCATCCTCGCCGAGCTCATCGAATGCGTGCGGGTCCTCGAGGCCGCGCGCTGACACGGCCGTGCGCGATCTGGACACGGCGCGTGATCCGCAAACCGGGCCGGTCGCCCGCAGGGCGACCGCACGCGACCCGGACCTACGAGCGCTTCGCGAAGCTCGGGGCGGTGTCGCCGGGCGGGTCCGGCTCCTCCGGCGGGTCCGGGGTGGGGGCAGGGGGCGTGCGGCGGACGACGTGGCTGAAGCTCGCCCCGTCCGCATCCGTCCGGGCAGCGCCCGACTGGGAGCTGCGCACATTGGCGTTGATCTCGGCGGTGAGGCGCTCGATGGCGGCGGTCGCAGCGTCGATGCGCGCGATCAGCGGTTCGTCCTCCGCCTCCGCGGCCAGCGCGGCCCGCTCGCGGGCGCGCTCCAGCCGGACGTTCTCCTCCGTCAGCTCGGCGAGGCGCGTCTCGGCGGTCTTCAGCCGGTCGAGGATCGTCAGCGCCGCCATCACGGCGATGCGCCGGTCGCCGATCTCGCCGATGCGTCCCTTCAGCGCACGGATCGTGCCGTCGAGTTCCCTGGCGAGCGTCTCGACGCGCGCTTCTTCGCCCGGATCGCACGACATCCGGTAGAGATGACCGTCGATCTCGACACGTACCTGGCTCAGTGCTGGTCCTCCTCGCCAGGGCTGATCGGGGCGGACATGCGCCGAACGCGCTCCATCACCTTCACCAGGCGGCCGGCAACCTCCTGATTGGCCTGACGCAACCGTTCGGCGCGGGATTCGGCGGCGTCCAGCTTCTCGGCCAGCGTGGCGCGGTCGCGCTCCAGGCGGGCGCAATCGTCCTTCAACGCGCTGACGATGCCGCCGGCGTCGGTCTTCAGGGCCGCCGCCGCCTCGAGGCGTATCAGAGCCGCTTCGAGACGCGCCAAGGCCTGACTGGTTCTCAATCCAGCTATGCTCGGCCCCCTTTATTCGTCGCTCGTCATGGAATTGTGCCCAATGGGTTTTGCGCCGCCCCCGACTCGTGCGCTATGTGGGCGCCCCAAACAACAAGAACCTAGCTTTTCGAGTGTCGCTGATGGTGGATGTGGACAAGCTTAAACCGATGGCAAACGCGTTGCGGATGCTGTCCATCGATGCCGTGGAAGCGGCGAAATCCGGACATCCCGGATTACCGATGGGCGCTGCCGACCTCGTGACCATGCTGTTCACGCGACACATCCGCATCGATCCGGCCGATCCGGATTGGCCGAACCGCGACCGCTTCGTGCTGTCGGCGGGCCATGGTTCGATGCTTCTCTACTCGCTCTACCATCTGCTCGGCTACGAAGACTTCTCGATCGACCAGCTGAAGTGCTTCCGTCAGCTCGGCGCCGTCACCGCCGGCCACCCGGAATACGGCCACGGGAAGGGAATCGAGACGACGACCGGTCCGCTGGGGCAGGGGATCGCGACCGCCGTCGGCATGGCGCTCGGCGAGCGGCTCCTCAACGCGCAGTTCGGCGACCAGGTGGTGGACCACCGCACCTTCGTCCTCGCCTCCGACGGCGACCTGATGGAAGGCGTCTCGCACGAGGCGATCTCGCTCGCCGGGCACATGCGGCTGAAGAAGCTCATCGTCATCTACGACGACAACGAGATCTCCATCGACGGACCGCTGAAGATCGCCGAGACCGGTGACGTCGTGCGCCGCTTCGAGGCCGCCGGCTGGCGTGCCGAGCGGATCGACGGGCACGACTTCGGCGCCATCGACGCGGCGCTGACGCGCGCCACCCAGTCCGACAAGCCGACGCTGATCGCGGCGCGCACGGTCATCGGCTTCGGCTCGCCGAACAAGGCCGGCACCGCGGGCGTGCACGGCTCCCCGCTCGGCACGGCCGAGGCGGCGGCGACCCGCAGCGCCCTCGGCTGGACCGCCGGCCCGTTCGAGGTGCCGGAGGACATCCGCGATTCCTGGCGCATCGTCGGCCTGAAGTCGGCCCAGGCGCACCGTGACTGGCGCACCCGCTACGAGGCGATGGACGCCGAGCGCCGCGCCGAGTTCGACCGCCGCCTGCGGGGCGATCTGCCGTCCGAGTTCGCGCCCGCCATGACCAAGCTGCGGCAGGCGCTCCTCAGCGAGAAGCCGGCGATGGCGACGCGCAAGGCGTCCGAGCGGGCGCTCAACACGGTGAACGCGGTGCTGGCCGAGACCGTCGGCGGCTCGGCGGACCTCACCGGCTCCAACAACACCAAGACCGACCACGTCGCGCCGATCGCGCCGGGCGACTTCTCCGGCCGGTACGTCCACTGGGGCGTGCGCGAGCACGGCATGGCGGCGGCGATGAACGGCCTCGCCCTGCACGGCGGCTTCCTGCCCTACGGCGGCACCTTCCTGTGCTTCTCGGACTACTCTCGCCCGGCGATCCGCCTCGGGGCGCTGATGGGCATCCGCGTCGTCCACGTGATGACGCACGATTCCATCGGCCTCGGCGAGGACGGGCCGACCCACCAGCCGGTCGAGCACCTGGCGGCGCTGCGGGCGATCCCGAACCTCCTCGTCCTGCGTCCCGCCGATGCGGTCGAGACGGCCGAGGCCTGGGAGATCGCCGCCGAGTACAAGGGTCCGTCGATCCTCGTTCTGACGCGCCAGAACCTGCCGGTCCACTCGCCGGGTCCGGCGACGCAGAACCGGTCGCGCCGCGGCGCCTACAAGATCGTCACCACGCAGAAGCCTGAGGCGACCCTGTTCGCCAGCGGCTCCGAGGTGGAGATCGTCGTCGAGGCGGCGCAGCTTCTGGCGGCGGAGGGGGTCGCGGCGGACGTCGTCAGCGTCCCGTCGTTCGAGCTCTTCTTCCAGCAGGACGAGGACTACATCGACTCCATCATCGGCGGCACGACCGTGAAGGTCGCGTGCGAGGCGGCGATCCGGCAGGGCTGGGACGCGATCGTCGGCCGCAACGGCGGCTTCGTCGGCATGACCGGCTTCGGCGCGTCGGGCCCGTACAAGGAGCTCTACGAGCACTTCGGCATCACGCCGAAGGCGGTCGCCGCCAAGGCCAAGGCCCTGCTCGGACGATAAATCCGGCGCCGGGCGGGAACTCTCGCCGGGTCACAAGGTTGGCCTCGTGTGTCCCTCACACGAGGCCATTCCTGTTTTCATGATCCCCGCCTGGCTCCACCTCCTCGCCATCCTCTCCCTCGCCGCGGCCGCGGTCTGCGCGATCATGGTCGCCGTCGACGTGCGGCGCCGCCCGCCACACATGGCGATCATGTCGGTCGTGTGGCCGCTGACGGCGCTGTTCGGCGGACCGGTCGCGCTGTGGTTCTACGCGGTGCATGGCCGGGCCCCGGAGCCCGCCCCCGCGGAGCACCCCGGCGCACGGCATGCGATGCATGGGGAGGCACCCTGCAGCCATCATGGCGCCCGCAACAGCGCGGAAGGCGGCGGGCATCGGGCGGCAGACGACGACGCCGGCCACGGGCCGGGCGGCGGGAAGGCCGAGACGCCGTTCTGGATCGCGGTCGCCAAAGGCACGTGCCACTGCGGCAGCGGCTGCACGCTCGGCGACATCATAGCGGATTGGCTGGTCTTCTTCGTGCCGAGCATCGCGCTGGCGTTCGGCTGGCAGACGCTCTTCTCGGAGAAGATCTTCGCCGTCTGGGTGCTGGACTACCTGCTCGCCTTCGGCTTCGGCGTGGCGTTCCAGTATTATGCCATCAAGCCGATGCGGGACGTGTCGCCGCGCGAGGCGCTGGTGCTGGCGCTGAAGGCGGACGCGCTGTCGCTGACGGCGTGGCAGGTGGGGATGTACGGCGCGATGGCGATCGCGAACTTCGTGATCTTCGCCCGCGTCCTTCAGGCGCCGCTTACCACGAACAGCGTCGAGTTCTGGTTCATGATGCAGCTCGCGATGCTCTGCGGCTTCGCGACGTCCTACCCGGTGAACTGGTGGCTCATCCGCCGGGGGATCAAGGAGCGTATGTAGGGGAGGAGGCGCCGTGACGGCGCCTCGACCGGTCGTGGTCCGCTCAGATCCAGGGACGCGCCTCGGCGATGCGGCCCTCGTGGGCGGCGACGCTCGGCGCCTTCTTCATGGTGAGGCCGATCTCGTCGAGCCCCTCGACCAGCATGTGCTTGAGGCCCTGGTCGATGTCGAAGCGGATCGGCTCGCCGTCCGGCCCCTCGATGGTCTGGTTCGGCAGGTCCACCGTCAGCGTCGCGTTGGCGCCGCGCTCGGCGTGCGCCATCAGGCGCTCGAGCTCGTCCGGCTTCACCTTCACGGGAAGCAGGCCGTTCTTGAAGCAGTTCTGATAGAAGATGTCCGCGAACGAGGTGGAGATCACGCAGCGGATCCCGCGGTCGAGCAGGGCCCACGGGGCGTGCTCGCGCGAGGAGCCGCAGCCGAAGTTGTCGCCGGCGACGAGAATCTCGGCGCCCTTGTACTGCGGCTTGTTGAGCGGGAACTCCGGGTCCGGGTTGCCGTCCTTGTCGCGCGAGATCTCGGCGAAGAGGCCGCGGCCGAGACCGGTCCGCTTGATCGTCTTCAGGTAGTCCTTCGGGATGATCATGTCGGTGTCGACGTTGATCATCGGCAGCGGTGCGGCGACCGCCGTCAATGTCTTGAATGGCTCCATGCCATCTCTCCCTCACGCGGATCGCGCGTGTCCGTCGCGTTCCGTCTCTATTTCGTCGCAGTGCCGTCGGGCGCCCCGTCCAGCGCGCTCTCCAGCTCGCTCATATCGCTTTCCAGCTCCGAGCGCAGGCTGTTGATCTTGTCCAGCGAGGCGGACGCCTGGTCAAGCTGTGTTCCGGCCGCGTCGAGGCTCTGCGTGAAGCGCGCGACGACGTCGGCCGTGTCGCCGGAGGATTCCGTCCCCTCCGTGGTCGGCGCCAGCACCGGGCCGAGCCCCTCCATCGCGAGGCGCATGGAGTTGACGACGCGGGTGAGGCCGGTCACCGCCTCGGAGTTGGCGACGGCGAGCTGCGCCGCACCGTGCGCCACCTCGGCGCCGAGGCGCGCGGGGTCCACGGTGTCGGTCGTGACCGTCTCGCCCGGGATCTCGACCTTGCCGAGCAGGATGGGGGAGGTCGTCATCACGCCGCCGAACAGCAGCGCGACGATGACGCCGCCCGTCATCCCCCGAAAGATCCCGATGAGCAGTCCGCCCAGGATGATCACGCAGCCGGCCAGCACCGGAACGAGAAGGTTGGGGTCCTGGGCCAGGAACTGGTCGATGAGTTGTTCGATCTCCACCGGATATCTCCCAAATGCCGATTTGCCTGTGGCTCATGCAACAAGCCGGGGCAGGTTACCAGAGGGCTTTATGCCGTTCCGCCGAAGGAACGCGCCATCCCGTAATATTCGTCGTTCGGCCGCATCTTCGTCGCCGCCGCGACGCGATTGGTCATGTTGAAGAAGGCCGCGACGGAGGCGATGTCCCAGATCGCCCGATCGGTGAAGCCGACGTCATGAAGCGTCTTGGTGTCGGCGGGACCGATCTCCGAGGGGCTCTCGGTGAGCTTCCAGGCGTAGGCGAGCATCGCGTGCTGCCGCTCGTCGAGGTCGGCGTAGCGCCAGTTGGCGACCAGCGTGTCGCCGAGCCTGGGGTCGCCCGAAAGCTCGCGCACCGCGGCGCCGTGGGCGACGAGGCAGTAGTGGCACCGGTTCGCCGAGGAGACGACGACGGCGATCATCTCGCGCTCCAGCTTGGTCAGCTCGGACACCCCGAGCATCAGATCATTATAGAGCTCGGTAAAGCAGCGGAGCTTTTTCTCGTCGAACGCGTAGGCCAGCAGCACATTGGGGACGAGGCCCAGTTTCTCGCGGCATTTGGCGAAGTAGGCCTCGGTTTCCGGGGACAGCTCGGGGCGAGGCAACTCCAGCGATATCACCGGTTCTTCATTTGGCATGGCTAAAGGGTCCCTGGCGTGATGTGTTTTTTTGGGGACTGGACAGAGGGGGCCCGACTGTCAATGTGCCCGACTGGGAGGAGCGAGCATGCTTGAAAACGACGAAGAGACCAAGGACGGCAAGCTCAGCGCGCTCGCCGAAACGGTCCGCGAAGAGGGGGGCGACGTCGGGTTTGCCACGTTCTCGGAGCTTCTGTTCCGTCACGCGGCGGCCGAGGATCTCGCCAAATACGACGTCGAAGGCCTGATGCGGATCGCGGAGGCGGCCTGGAACGCTCTGCAGAACCGCACGCTCGGTCAGGCGAACGTCAGGGTGCTGGCGCCCGACATCATCGCCGTGACCGAGGAGGACACGCACCACTCGATCTCGATCATCGAGGCGATCAACGACGACAAGCCGTTCCTGTTCGGCTCACTCAAGAACGAGCTTCACGCGCAGAACCTGGAGCTGCACCTCGTCGTGCACCCGATCCTCGCGGTGGAGCGCAACGCGGCCGGCACGCTGATCGGCTTCCACGGCGAGGCGCGGCCGGGCGACGGCTTCGCGCACGAGAGCTTCGTGCACATCCACGTCGAGCCGCTGGACGATCCGGAGCACCGCGAGAGGCTGCGCCGGTCGCTGCTCGCCGTGCTGCACGACGTGGACGCCGCCGTCAGCGACTGGCCGAAGATGCGCTCCCTCCTGCGGGAGGCGATCGAGCGCTACCGCCACATGCCGCCGCCGGTGGACCCCGAGGTGCTGGAGGAGGCGATCGCCTTCCTGGAGCGGGTGGAGCGCAACGACTTCATCCTGACCGGCATGCGCCAGTACATGCTGGACGGCTCGCCAGACGACGGCGAGCTGGTGGCGACGGAGGCCGGCGGCCTCGGCATCCTGCGTGACCCCGAGATCAAGGTGCTGCGCCGCGGCTCCGAACTCGTCACCCTGACGCCGGAGGTGCGCGAGTTCCTCAAGAGCCCCGAGCCGGTGTTCATCGCCAAGGCGAACGTGAAGAGCCGCGTCCACCGCGTCACGCAGCTCGACTATATCGGCGTCAAGCGCTACGAGAACGGCGCGCTCGTCGGCGAGCTGCGGATCGTCGGCCTGTTCACCTCGGCCGCCTACACGCAGTCGGTGTTCGAGATCCCGATGCTGCGGCGCAAGGCCAACAACGCGCTCCGCCGGCTCGGCTTCGACCCGGAGAGCCACTCCGGCAACGCGCTGCGCCACATCCTCGAGACCTACCCGCGCGACGAGCTGTTCCAGATCCACGAGGACCTGCTGGCGCGCTACCTGCTCGCGATCCTGCAGCTCTCGGAGCGGCCGAGGGTGCGGGTGCTGCCGCGCATCGACCCGTTCGACCGGTTCGTGTCGCTGCTCATCTACGTGCCGCGCGACCGTTTCTCGACCCAGGTGCGCGAACGCATCGAGGCGATGATGGCCGAGGCCTACGACGGTCACGTCTCCGCCCGCTACCTGTCGATGCCGGAAGGCGTCCTCAACCGGCTCCATCTCATCATCGGCCGGCGCGAGCGCGAGACGCCGCGGCCCGACACGCGGGAGCTGGAAGACCGGATCGCGGCGATGATCCGCACCTGGACGGACGAGCTGCTGCGCGCGGCCGCGGCGGCGCCGAAGCTGGGCCTCGACCGCTTCAAGATCGCCACCTGGTCGGAGTCCTTCACCGAATCCTACCGCGCGACCTACACGGCCGAGCGGGCGGTGCGCGACATCACCATCCTGGAGCGGATCAGCGACGAGACCCCGACGGCGATCCTCTTCTTCCGGCGCGACGCGTCCGAGGGGCCGGACCGCTGCTCCCTCAAGATCTACCACAAGGATGCGCCCATCCTGCTGTCGGCCCGCGTGCCGATCCTGGAGAACATGGGCTTCATCGTCGTCAACGAGCGCACGTTCCGCGTGAGCGTGCCGCAGTCGACCGACGGCATCTACATCCACGACATGACCCTCGCGGTGGCGAGCGGGGCCGAGTTCAACGTCGGCGCCTACGCCGAGAAGCTGCAGGCGCTCTTCATCGCCGTCTGGGAAGGGGCGGCGGAAAGCGACCGCTACAACGCGCTGCTCCTCAACGCGGGCCTCGGCTGGCGGGACATCGCGATCCTGCGCGCCATCTCGCGGTACCTGCGCCAGGTGGGCATCGCCTACGGCCAGGACCTGATGGCGCAGACGCTGTGCAAGTACCCGGACCTCGCCGCCTCCCTCGTGCAGCTCTTCTACGCGCGGTTCGACCCGGCGCAGGACGACGCGACGCGGCATGAGGCCGAGGGCGCCATCATCGGCGGCATCGAGGAGCTGTGCAACGACATCGAGACGCTGGCGGACGACACGATCGTCCACCGCTTCGAGAACTTC
The DNA here is from genome assembly GCF_003258595.1 of Acuticoccus sediminis. NCBI lineage: Bacteria > Pseudomonadati > Pseudomonadota > Alphaproteobacteria > Hyphomicrobiales > Amorphaceae > Acuticoccus > Acuticoccus sediminis. The sequence goes on along the minus strand of NZ_QHHQ01000010.1, from coordinate 28,475 downwards.
ATCACGGCGACGCTGCGAACGAACATCTTCCAGCACGAGGACGACGGCGAGCTGGCGCGCACGTTCGCCTTCAAGCTCGACCCGCACAAGCTGACGGCGCTGCCCCGTCCCGCGCCGTTCCGTGAGATCTGGGTCTACTCGCCACGGGTGGAGGGCGTGCACCTGCGCTTCGGCGCGGTGGCGCGCGGCGGGCTCCGCTGGTCGGACCGGCCGCAGGACTTCCGCACCGAGGTGCTGGGTCTCGTGAAGGCGCAGCAGGTCAAGAACGCGGTCATCGTGCCCGTCGGCGCCAAGGGCGGCTTCTTCCCCAAGCGCCTGCCGGACCGCTCGCAGCGCGACGCCTTCGCCGAGGAGGGGCGCGAGGCCTACAAGGTCTTCGTCGACACCCTGCTCGACATCACCGACAACATCGACGGCGACGCGATCATCCCGCCGCCGGAGGTGGTGCGCCACGAGCCGGACGACCCCTATCTGGTCGTCGCGGCCGACAAGGGCACCGCGACCTTCTCCGACACCGCGAACGCCATCAGCCAGGAGCACGGCTTCTGGCTCGACGACGCGTTCGCCTCCGGCGGCTCGCAGGGCTACGACCACAAGGCCATGGGCATCACCGCCCGCGGCGCGTGGGAGGCGGTGAAGCGCCACTTCCGCGAGATGAACCACGACATCCAGGTGAAGGCGTTCACCGCGGTGGGCGTGGGCGACATGTCGGGCGACGTGTTCGGCAACGGGATGCTGCTGTCGAAGGCGACGAAGCTGGTCGCCGCGTTCGACCACCGCGATATCTTCATCGACCCCAACCCGGATCCGGAGACCTCCTGGAACGAGCGCAAGCGGCTCTTCGACCTCCCGCGCTCCTCCTGGCAGGACTACGACCGCACGGCCCTCTCCCAGGGCGGCGGGATCTACTCGCGCAACGCGAAGTCGATCGACCTGTCGCCCGAGGCGCGCGTCGCGCTCGACATCGGCCGCGGCCCGCTCACCCCTCAGGACGTCATGAGCGCGATCCTGAAGGCGCCGGCGGATCTCCTCTGGTTCGGCGGCATCGGCACCTACGTGCGCGCCGAGAACGAGGGGAACCACGAGATCGGCGACCGCGCCAACGACGCGATCCGCGTCACGGCGGACGATCTGCGGGTGAAGGTGGTGGGCGAGGGGGCCAACCTCGGCGTCAGCCATCAGGCCCGCATCGCCTACGCGCTCAAGGGCGGGCGCATCAACTCCGACGCGATCGACAACTCGGCGGGCGTGAACACGTCTGACGTCGAGGTGAACATCAAGATCGCGCTCGCCGACGCGATGCGCAGGGGCAGGCTCACCCGCGAGGACCGCAACGTCCTGCTCGCGGAGATGACCGAGGAGGTCGGCGAGCTGGTCCTGCGCAACAACTACCTGCAGACGCTCGCGATCTCGCTCTCCAAGCGGCAGAACACGCAGAACTCCGGCCTTCAGCGCCGCCTGATGGAGGTTCTGGAGCCGCGCGGCCTCGACCGCGAGATCGAGGACCTTCCCTCCAACGCCGCCCTCGACGCGCGCGTCGCCGGCGGGGAGGGGCTGACCCGGCCGGAGATCGGCGTGCTCCTCGCCTACTCGAAGATCACGCTGTTCGACGACATCCTGCAGTCCGACGTGCCGGACGACGCCTACCTGTCGCAGGAGCTGGAGCGGTATTTCCCGGTGCAGATGCGCGAGCGTTTCGCCGAGGAGATCCAGGCTCACCGGCTGCGGCGCGAGATCATCTCGACGATCCTCGCCAACTCGATGATCAACCGTGGCGGTCCGACCTTCATCGTGCGGATCGGCGACCAGACGGGGGCGCCGGTGTCGGAGATCGCGCGCGCCTCGGCGGCGGCTCGCGACTCGTTCGGCCTGCCGGACATGTATGCGCTGATCGACCAGCTCGACAACAGGATCGACGGTTCGGTGCAGCTCCGGCTGTACGCCGCGGTCCGGGCGCTCCTCATCGACGCGACCATCTGGTTCGTGCGCAACGAGGACTTCGCCGAGGGGCTGCAGACGGTGGTGGACCGCTTCCGCGACGGCATCTCCGAGCTGCGCAACGCGTTCAAGGAGATCCTGCCGGAGCAGGACGCCGAGGAGCTCGAGCAGCAGGCCGCGCTCCTCGTCGAGGACGGCGTGCCGCACGAGCTGGCCTACCCGTTCGCACGCCTGCCGGTCGCCGCCGCCGCGCTCGACGTGGTCGTGGTGGCGGCCGCGTGCGGCGTCTCGATCCCCGAGGCGGGTTCGGTCTTCTTCGCGCTGAACGACCGCTTCCAGATCCGCAGCCTCGACGAGACGGCCCGCTCCATCGACATCGGCGACTACTATGACGGCCTCGCGCTGGACCGGGCGCGCCGCACGCTCGCCGACGCGCACCGCAGCCTTGCCATGGAGGTGCTGCGCACCACGACGGCCGGAACCGGTGCCGAGCGGGTGGACGCGTGGATCGAAGCGCGGGGGGCGACCGTCGCGCGGACCCAGCGGGCGATCAACGACATCGTCAGCGGCGGGCGCGTCTCCATCTCGCGGATGGCGGTGGCGTCCGGCCTGCTGGCGGACCTGCCGGCGATCTCCCACGAGGCCGCCTGACCCGGTTCGGCGCGTCCCCCGGTTCGGCGGTCCACCGCTGATTCGGCCGCGCCGGTCCGACACTTCCGAAATGGCGAGATTTGCGAATGAGGCGGTCCGAAAGGGCCGCCTCATTTTTAATGAGTGTGGCGCCCGGGGCGGCCCCCGAAGGAGCCGCCGGAGGACGCAAACCCGCGGAGGGGCTGGCGAGACGGGTTCTAAGCCGCTGACTCGCCGCCGAAATCCCTAACTAGGGTTAACTGAAAGAACCGAAGACGCTTAACCAGACCTTCACGCATTGTGGCTAGATCAATGGATGCGATTTGCGTGAGGGTACTGCGTCGCAATGAGCGATCATCGGGCCGAGACGCGGGGCGCGTCTCGGCCGCCCCTTCTTGATCAGGTTTTAGTGGGCGACGCCCTGTCGGCGCTCGGACGCATTGCGCCCGGGTCCGTGGACGTGGCGTTCGCCGACCCGCCCTATAACCTGCAACTGTCGGACGCGCTCTATCGTCCGAACCAGACCAAGGTCGACGGCGTGTCGGCCGAGTGGGACCGGTTCGCCGATTTCGCCGCTTACGACCAGTTCACCCGGGCCTGGCTCGCCGGCGTGCGCCGCGCGTTGAAGCCGAACGGCACGCTGTGGGTGATCGGCAGCTACCACAACATCTTCCGTGTCGGCACGGCGATGCAGGACGAAGGGTTCTGGATCCTGAACGACGTCGTGTGGGTGAAGACCAACCCGATGCCGAATTTCCGCGGCCGGCGCTTCACCAACGCGCACGAGACGCTGATCTGGGCCGTCGCCGACGCCAGCCGCACGGACTACACGTTCAACTACAAGTCCCTGAAGGCGTTCAACGACGACCTTCAGCACCGCTCCGACTGGCTGCTGCCGATCTGCACCGGGCAGGAACGCCTGCGCGGCGACGACGGCGTGAAGGCGCATCCGACGCAAAAGCCCGAGGCGCTGCTGAACCGGATCCTGCTCGCGTCGTCCAAGCCGGGCGACGTGGTGCTCGACCCGTTCTTCGGCACGGGCACCACGGGTGCCGTGGCGCGCCGCCTCGGACGCCATTTCGTCGGCATCGAGCGGGATCCGGCCTACGCCGAGCTCGCCCAGCGGCGCATCGCCCGCATCGTGCCCCACGAGGACCTCGACCAGGTCGGCGCGGAGGGCAAGCCGAAGCGCATTCCGTTCGGCCTCCTGGTGGAGGCGGGGCGCGTCGCGCCGGGGGACGAGCTCGTCGGCGGCCGCAACGGCCCACGGGCACGCGTGCGCGTCGACGGCTCGATCCGGTCCGGCGACTACGAGGGGTCGATCCACAAGGTCGGCGCCGCGGTGCGCAACCTGTCGAGCTGCAACGGCTGGACCTACTGGCACGTGGAGGCCGACACCGGCCTCGTTCCCCTCGATGTCCTGCGCACCGAGCTGCGCCGCGAGCTGCGCCTCTAGCCCGTCGCGGGTCCCGGCCCGGGAGCGTGAGGGGCGGACCGAAACGATGTCTGCGCGCCCGTCGTCGCGCGACAATGGCAAAGGCGTGAAGTCAGTAGCCTTGCCTCGCCCCCGCCGTTCTGTCTCTGATCGACATGCGCCGCGGGCCCGACCCGGCGGCGTCGGAGCAACGCGAGGGGCGGCGAGCGGATCTTGGACGAGGCGATCGACGAATCGCTGACGCGTCACGGGGCGGCGAGCGAGCCCGAGGGGCGCGGCCGGCGCACGGAGCGCGGGCTCTTTGCCCGTGCGCTGCCCCGCATCGTCATCGCTCTGGTGGCGACGCTGCTCGGCCTCTTCATCGGCCAGCGCGTCGAGACACCGTTCGCCGACTTCGTCCTCGCCTTCCGCGCCCCGCCCGCCAGCGACCGCATCGTGGTGGTGAAGATCGACCAGCAGACGGTCGAGACGCTGCCCTACATCTCCCCCGTCGACCGCGAGTTTCTCGCCGACCTCGTCACCACGCTCGACGCGGCGGGGCCGGCGGCGATCGGTCTCGACATCCTCTTCAAGCGGGCGACGACCCCGGCGGCGGACGACGCCCTGCGCGCCGCCGTCGAGCGCGCGTCCAGCCCGGTCGTCGTCGCCTACGGGGACGGCAGCGACGGGCTGACGGAGCGGGAGGTGCGGTTCGCCGACGCGTTCCCGGGCCAGCGGGGCAAGGCGACACTCCTGCGTGACCGGGCGGACGGCATCATCCGCCGCCTGCCGGGCGACGCGGACCCGCCGCCGTTCGCCCTCGCGCTCACCCGGGCGACGGGCGAGCGGGACGACATGCCGGCCGGCCGGATCGTCTACGCGGAAGGCAGTTTCAACATGCCGGCCGCCCACCTCGTCGGCCGCCTGCCGCCCGCCTGGTTCCGCGACAAGTACGTCCTCATCGGCGCCGACCTCGAAGGGCGTGACCGGCACGCGACGCCGCGTGCGGCGATGGTCGGCGCGGAGAAGGGGACCATCCCGGGTGTCGTCGTCCACGCGCACATCCTCTCCCAGCTCCTCGCGGGGACCGAACGGCAGCTGCTGCCGACCTGGGCGCTGATCCTCTCGGCGGTGGTGGGCGCTGTGGCGGGGCTCTGCCTGCGCCCGCTGGCGCCGCTGGTGGCGATCGCGACGGCGCTCGCCTGCATCGCGCTCTACGGGCTCATCGCCGCGGCGACCGTCGCGCTGACGGTGGAGACGCCGCCGATGCTGACCCCGGTCCTCTCCTTCCTCTTCGCCGGAGCAGGCACGCTCGGGCACCGCTGGCGGGGGGACCGGCTGGAGCGGAACCGGCTGCGCCACATGTTCGGCCAGTATGTCTCGCCGCGCGTCGTCACCCGCCTCATGGAGGCGGAGGAGGACCCCAAGCTCGGCGGCGAGCGGCGTGAGGTCACGCACATCTTCACCGACCTGCAGGGCTTCACCGCGCTCGCCGAGACGCTGGAGCCGGAGACGACGGCGGAGATCCTCAACTCCTACCTCGACGGCATGATCTCCATCGTGCTCGAGGCGGAGGGGACGGTCGACAAGCTGGTGGGCGACGCGCTGGTCGCGTTCTTCGGCGCGCCGGACCGCCAGCCCGACCAGGCCTCGCGCGCGGTGGAGTGCGCCCGCCGGCTCGCCGTCTACTGCGAGGAATCGCGCCTCATGTGGCGTGACAGGGGCATCGCGCTCGGCATTACCCGGGTCGGGGTCCATACCGGGTTCGCGGTCGTCGGCAACTTCGGCGGCCGCCGGTTCTTCGACTACACGGCCATCGGCGACAGTGTTAACGTGGCGGCACGGCTGGAGTCGGCGAACAATGGCGTCGGCACTCACGTCCTCGTTTCGGAGCGCACCCGGCGGCGGGCCGAAGGCGCATTTCGCCCTGTGGGTCGCATAGAGGTAAAAGGACGCCGCGAGCCGGTCACGTGCTACGAGCCGATCGACGCGCCCGACCCGACCTACGACGCCGCCTACGAGGCGATGGCGAACGGGGAGGCGAGGGCTCGCGATCTCTTCAAGACACTGGCAGGCGAGCGGCCGTCCGATCGTCTGATCGCGGTCCACGCGGCTCGGCTGGTGGCCGGACCGGTGGACGATCTGATCGCGCGGAGTTGAGAGGACGCTGGGTCCGCGAGGCACAGCGTCACGGTCCATTGGCCCGGGGAAGTCGTGATGAGAGCATGTGTTGTCGCCATACTGATGTGGCTGTTCGCCATGACCGGCGCCGCCTTCGCGACCGATGCGACGGTCCTGGAGGGTGAGGCGGCGCGGAGCGGGCTGAAGACCGGGTCGATCTTCTCCTCCCGCGATTCGATCCACCTGGACGAGGGCGAGCACCTCGTCATCTACCTGCAGCGCGGCGAGATGCTGACCCTGGAGGGGCCGCACGACGGTCCGCTGCCGGTGGACGGGGCCGGGGGCGGCGATCCGGACGAGGTGTCGATGGTCTCGATCCTGGTCGGGCACCGCGGCACGACGAGCACCGTCGGCGCCTTCGAGGCGACGCCCGCGACCGGCGCACCCGCCGAGCCCGAGGCGCGGCCCAATGCCTGGGCAGTGGACGTCGCGGAGGCGGGGACGAGCTGCATCGACGGCGAGCTGCGCCTCTTCCGCGCCGACGCCACGCGCGAGGAGCACGTCACCGCGCGCAACCCCCTGGTGGCGCCCGTCGCGCTGGACTGGCCGGCCGGCGCGCATACGCTGGCGGTGCCGGAGGGGCTGCTGTCGGCCGGCTACGTCAACATCGACCGCGGCGAGCGGACGCTGCGGTTCACGGTGCGCCGGCTGCCGGACGACCGCGACGTGAGCGAGCCCGGCAAGCTCCTGCGCTGGTTCGCGGAGATGGGCTGCGAAAGCCAGGCGTCCGTCCTCATAGGCCGCATGGTCGCGGAATAGGCGGACGCGCGCCGGCGCGGGAGGGTGGACAAGGGGCCGTCCGGACCCGTCCGCGCTGGTGCGGGACCGTGTGCCACGAGGTCGCCTCACTTGCCGATTATCGCACAGTTGCTATATTCTGACCCAGACGAGCTGTGATGGCGCAATTCGAGGTATTGCCCGTGCCGGGGTACGAGGACGCGATCCTGGAGGAGTTCCGGACCCTTCCGCTGAAGTGCGCGGACGGTCTCGACACCATGATCGGCATGCTCGAGGACCGCGAGCCGAGCGTCAGGGACTGGTGCGGCCTGATCGCCGGGCGGCACGAGCTCTACGCCATCCCGCTGCCCGACTGCGCCCAGCGCCGGCTGATCGTGTCCGTCAGGCGGACGGACCGGACCCGGCCGCGTACGGTGCACGGCACGCTGCCGGGCGGGGAGTACGCCTGCAGCCGCGGCAGGGACATCGCGGTGACGCAGCTCGGTCTCATCAACCCGTTGTGGGAGGCTGCATCATGACCGGCAAGACCCCATCCCTCCGCGAACGCCTGCGCGCGGCCCGCCCCGAGGTCGTCGAGCACCAGAAGGCGAACGCTCACAAGCGCGAGATCGCCATCCAGCTCCGCAACCTCCGGGACGCGCGCGGGATGACGCAGAAGGAGGTCGCCGAGGCCTCCGGTCTGACCCAGTCGGTCGTCTCGCGGCTCGAGGCGCTGACCGGCCCGACCCCGCAGATGCAGTCGATCGAGCGCTACGTCGAGGCCTGCGACGGCCACATGGCGCTGGTGATCTCGTCCGAGGAGATCCCGGCGGAGCTGAGGCTCGAACCCGCGGCGTGATGCCCGCGTTCGGCTGGTGGCTCAACCTCGCGGCGTTCTGCGGCGTCGCGGTCCTGTCGGTCCCGGTATGGTCGCTGAATTTCCGGCGCAGGCGTCTGCAGGCGCTGCGGACCGCCGACCGTGAGGCGGCGGACGATACCGACTTTCGCCGTCGCGCCCGGGGCCTGCTGATCGATCGCCACCGCAAGAACGTCGAGGACTGGCGCCCGATCGACCAGACATGCCTCGCGATCGGCTACACGCTGCTCCTCGGGTCGGCCTTCCTGCGGCTGTTCGCCCCGGTGGGCTGAGGCGCCGGGGTCTCGCGCCGACAACGCCCGCGCCCGGAAGGGGCGCAGGACGCGCTAAGCCGTCTCCCGCAGCTCCTCCGCCGCCTCGAGCGACACCGAGACGAGCTGGCTGACGCCCTTCTCCACCATCGTCACGCCGTAGAGGCGGTGCATGCGCGCCATCGTGATCGGGTTGTGGGTGATGGTGAGGAAGCGCGTCTCGGTGGTCTTCGCCATCTCGTCGAGGAGATTGCAGAAGCGCTCCACGTTGGCGTCGTCGAGCGGCGCGTCGATCTCGTCGAGGACGCAGATCGGGGCCGGGTTGGTGAGGAAGACCGCGAAGATGAGGGCGGTCGCCGTCAGCGTCTGCTCGCCGCCGGAGAGCAGCGACAGCACCTGCGGCTTCTTGCCCGGCGGGCGGGCGATGATGTCGAGACCGGCATCGAGCGGGTCCTCGGCCTCGGTGAGGACGAGCTGGGCTTCGCCGCCGTTGAAGAGGTGCTTGAAGAGCCGCTGGAACTCGGCGTTGACGTTGTCGAAGGACGCCAGAAGGCGCTGGCGGGCCTCGCCGTTCAGCTCGCGGATGCCGACGCGCAGCTTCTCGATGGCGGCGACGAGGTCGTCGCGCTCGGCGATCATCGCGCCCTGGCGGGCTTCGATCTCCGTCAGCTCGTCCTCGGCGCAGAGGTTTACCCCGCCGAGCCGCTCGCGCTCGCCCTTCAGCCGCTCCAGCCGCTTCTCCGACTCGGCCCGCGGCGGCAGCTCGGAGGAGGGGGTGAGGCCGGCAAGGCCCATCGCCGCGGCCGGCTGCACGTCCAGCGCCTCGACCAGCGCGGCCTCGACCTCGGCGAGGCGGTTGCGGGCGGCGACGGTGCGCTCCTCGGCCCGGCCGGACGCCTCGCGCGCGGCGGAAAGGGCGGCCAGCGCGTCGCGGGCGGCCTGCGTTGCGGCGCGCTCGCGCGCTTCGCCCGTGGCGCGGGCCTCGCGTGCGGCGGCGTCGGCCGCCTCGGCGGCCTTCGCGGCGCGGGTCAGGCGGTAGCGTTCCTCCTGCGTGTCGGTCGGCGCGTCGGCCAGCGCCTCCCGCTCCTCGAGGATGGCGGCGAGGCGGTCTTCCAGATCCGTGCGGTGGCTGTCGGCGCCGGTGAGGCGGGCGCGCCAGTCGCCGAGCTCCGACGCGAGGCGCTCGAGGCGCCGGGCCCGGCCGTAGGCGGCGCGCCGCTCCTGCTCGGCGGCGTTGGCGGCCTCGGTGGCCCGGCGGCGGGCCTCCTGCGCTGCGGCCTTGGCGCAGTCGCGGTCGGAGGTCTCCGCCGATCCGTCGGAGGCGGCCTCGCGCGCGGCCTCCGCCTCGATCAGCGCGGCCTCGGCGTTCTCCGCGGTGGCGCGGGCGGCGTCGAGCGTCGCGGCGATGCGTCCCTCGGCGGCCTCCGCCTCCTTCGCGGCGGTCTCGGCGCCGGCGAGGCGCTCCTTGGCGGCGGCGACGGCCTTGCGCTGGGCGGCGAGAGCGTTGCGGGCCGCGCCGAGGGCCGAGCGCGTGGCGGCGAGCGCCTTGCGGGCCTCGACGACATCCTGCCGGGCCGCCGCCAGCGCGGCGCGGGCGGCCGTGTCGCGCTCCGCGGCCGCGGCGACTTCCTCCTCGGCGGCCTCGATGGCGGCTTCGGCGGCCTCCCGCTTCGGGGCCAGCGCGTCGATTTCGTGGGCGAGGTCGGCGAGGCGGTTCTTCTGGGCAAGGCGCTCGGCCGCCGCGCTGGGCGCTCCCGCGGCGCGCGCGTAGCCGTCCCAGCGCCACAGGGCGCCGTCGCGGGTGACGAGCCGCTGGCCCGGCAGCAGCGCACCGGCGAGTGCGCCGTCCTGGACGAGCCCCACCTGCGCGAGGCGCCGGGCAAGGGCCGGGGGCGCGCTGACATGCGGGGCCAGCGGTGTCGCGCCGGCCGGAAGCGGCGGGTCCTCGCCGGCGGGCGGCGTCGCGGCCCAGCGCGCGGGGGCGCTGTCGCTGACGGGCGCCTCCAGGTCGTCGCCGAGCGCGGCGGCGAAGGCGACCTCGTAGCCCGGCGCGACGGTGCAGTCGTCGAGGACGGCGTCCTCGGCGCGGCCCAGCGAGGCGGTGAGGCGCTCCAGCGCCTTCGCCTCGGTCTCGAGCCCCGAAATCTCGGAGAGCACCCTGGCGAGCGCCTCCCGCGCGGCGGCCTCCGCGGCCCTTGTGGGGGCGAGGGCGGCCTCGGTGTCGGCGACCGCCGCGGCGGCGTCGGCCTCTGCGCGCTGCATGTCGGCTTCGACGTGCTGGGCCTCGGCCTCGGCGTCGGAGGCTTCGGCCTCGCGGGAGGCGGCCTCGGCCTCGGCCTCCTCGGCGGCACGCACGGCATCGGCTGCCGCGTTGCGCCTGGCGACGGCGTCGCTGTTGCCGGCCCGGGAGAGGTCCGCCTCGCCACGCGTGACGGTCTCCGCGGCCTTCTTCGCCTCGGCGGAGGCGCGGGCGTAGGACTGGTCCAGCGAGGCGCGCGCGGCGAGGACGGTCGCGGCGCGCTCGGTCGCCGTGACGGCGGCCCGGTCGGCGTCGTCGGCAGCGGCCTCGGCCTCCTCGGCGGCGCTCTCGCGCTCGGCGATCCGCTCCTCGGCCCCGGCATTGGCGCGGGTGAGCTCGGCCTCTTCCTGCTCGAGGCGCAGGACCGCCGCGGCGGCGTCGCCCTTCGTCTTGTCCTGTCGCTCCAGGTCGGCGGCGAGCGCCTCGGCCTGCCGCTTCAACGAGGACAGCTTGTCGGCGATCTCGCGGTCCTTCGCGTCGAGCGCGGCGATCGCGGCCGCGAGCTTCTGCCGCTCGGTCGACGCCGCCGCCTCCGCCTCGCGCAGCGCGGGGAGGGCGTGCTGCGCGGCTGCCTCCTCGGTGGCGGTGCCGACCTGGGTCGCGGCGGCGGTCTTCGCGGCCTCGGCCGTCGACGTCAGCGCGGCCTCGCCGTCGCGGACCGCGGCGCGGGCCTCGACCCAGCGAAGGTGGTGGACCGTCGCCTCGAGGGTGCGGATCTCCTCGGAGATCTTGCGGTAGCGCTGGGCCTGCTTGGCCTGGCGCCGCAGCGTCTCCATCTGCCGCTCCACCTCGCCGGCGACGTCCTCGACGCGCGACAGGTTCTGTTCGGCGGCGTTCAGCTTCAGCGCCGCCTCGTGCTTGCGCGCCCGGAGGCCCGAGATGCCGGCGGCCTCTTCCAGGACGTTGCGCCGGTCGGTCGGCTTCGCGGCGATCAGCTCGGCCACCTGCCCCTGACGCACCATCGAGGGCGAGCGCGAGCCCGTCGCCGCGTCGGCGAAGAGGAGCTGGACGTCGCGCGCCCGCACCAGCTTGCCGTTGACGCGATAGTCCGACCCGACGCCGCGGTTGATGCGGCGGGAGACTTCCAGATGGTCGGCGTTGTTGATCTCGGCGGGCGCGGTGCGGTCCTGGTTGTCCAGGAACAGCGTCACCTCGGCGGTGTCGCGCGTCGGCCGGCGGCCCGAGCCGGCGAAGATGACGTCGTCCATCGAGGAGCCGCGCACGGACTTGTAGGACGACTCGCCCATCACCCAGCGCAGCGCCTCGACGAGGTTCGACTTGCCGCAGCCGTTCGGGCCGACCACGCCGGTCAGGCCCGGCTCGATCAGGACGTCCGTCGGTTCGACGAACGATTTGAACCCGATTAGGCGCAGTCGATCGAACTTCATCACACCTGGCTTTTCAAGGGTTACGCCCCGTCAAGAGCGTCCCTCTGAGCCTGCTTGATGAAGGGTTAACAAGACCTTGCGCGGGTTCTCCCCGGCTTCGGTGATCCCCGCGCGCCGTCTTGCGATGCAGCCGGGGACAACAGTTTCCCGTTGTCCGTCAGCGCTTTACGAATCGCTCGATCAGGAGTCGATTTTAGGGTCGAGCACTTCACGGAGCGCCGCGATGGTGCGCTCGCCCTCGTACTTCTCGCCGTCGATGAAGAGAGTCGGGGTGCCCGTCACGCCGTCCTGCTCGCCGCGCGTGCGGTTGGCGTAGATGCCTTCCAAGAGCTCGCGGTTGTTGAGGCAGGCCTCGAACTCCTCGCGGGAGAAGCCGGCCTGCTGGGCGAGCGAGAACATCTTGCTGACGGGGTCGTCGTTGGTCGCCCAGAGCTGCTGCTGCTCGAAATAGAGGTCGACGATGTCGTAGTACTTCTCCGGCTTGCAGCGGGCGAGGACCGCCACGGCCAGCGCCAGGCGGTCGAGCGGGAACTCGCGCAGGATGAACTTCACCTTGCCGGTGTCGATGTAGTCCTTCTTGAGGTCCTTGAACGGACCATTGTGGAAGGCCGCGCAGTGCGGGCACGTCATCGAGGCATACTCGACGATGGTCACCGGGGCGTCATCGCTGCCAAGGACGATGTCGGCCGGCGGTTCGGCCGGGGCCTTCTCGGCGGGGGCGGCGTCCTGCGCAAAGGCGAGGTTGAGCGACGTCGCGGCGAGCGGCAGAGCCAACGTCATCGCAGCGAAGTGGCGGCGGGTGATCATAGACATATCCCTTCTGATCCTCGCCCCCTTATGTGGGCTTTCGACGCTGGGATAAACTGCGCGTCTCGATACTCGCCCCCAACCGCGACAATGCGGCCTTCAATTGTGGGTGTTCGACGTTCTGCATGGCCTCGGCGATGGCGGCGGCACGCGCCTCGTCGCGCGGGGGCTGCGGCGGCGGCACCGGGGTGAGGTAGGCCGGCTCGCGGTGGGCGCGGCCGCGCACCTGGGTGACGCGCAGCCGGGCGATCGCCGGCCAGCCGATCATGACGTTGACGCGCTCGATGACCTGCGGGGCGGTGTGCTGCAGCGCAATGGCGGCGGCCGCGTCGGCCCGCACGATGAGCGTCGCGCCGTGCGAGGACTGCTCGTCGAGCCGTGAGCCCTTCGGCCAGACGATCCGCTCGATGGCGGCGGCCTTGGCGAAGCGCTCGCCGAAGATGTCGGCCGGATCCAGCATCAGCGCGGCGCTGGCGATCCCGCGCCGCCGGCAGGCGGGCGTGACCAGGGAGCCGATGAGTTCGGCGAGCGGCAGGGCCGCGTGGCGCGAGCGGGCTTTGGACATGGGCCTATCGATGCCGCGATTTGCGCCGTCGCGCAATCGCTTCGCGGCGCCGCAAGGGCGTGCCGGGCCGGTCGCGGCGCGCACCGAGCGAAGAGCGGGGACCGGCGCCCGCGTGCGCACGAGGCCTCTTGCCAAGGTCATGGCGGCGTGCTGCCGATGTGGCATGAAAGTGCCGCTCGACATCATGAAGAAGAAGGCCAGGGCGGGTGGTCCGGCGGATCGCCGCGCCGCACGTCGCCTCGCGGCCCGAAAACCCAAGAACCGCAAATCCGCCAAGGCTGCGAAGTCCGGGCCGGCGCCCGGGCGGCCGGACACGGGCGAGGCGCTCCGGCCGCCCGCCGCCGCCGGGGCGCTGCCGGTCGCGCCGGCCCGCGGTCATGCGCCCGAACCGGCGCCGGCGGTCGACGCCGAGCCCGCCGTCGAGGCGGCACCCAAGCGGCGCGTGACCCGGTCCCGCAAGGCCCCCGCGGCGCCGGAGGCGAGCGAGATCGCCGAGGTCCCGGCGGCCGAGACCGCGGTCCCGAAGCGCAGACGCGCCCGGACGGCCGGCGCCGGCGAGGAACCTGCGCCGGAGCCCGCGAAGCCGGGCCGCACCCGCCGGGCCGCGGCGGCGCAGCGCTCCGTCGTCTCGAGCCTCTTCGCCGCCACAGACGACGGAGACGGACCGGAGCATGGCGCCGCGGCGCCCGCAGCGGGGTCGGGACGGCCGGCCCTCAGGGCGCTTCCGGCGCCCGACCGCGCGGCGGGGCGTGCGCTCCTCGCCTGGTACGACCGGCACCGCCGGAGCCTGCCCTGGCGGGCCGAGCCCGGCGAGACGGCCGATCCGTACCGCGTGTGGCTCTCGGAGATCATGCTCCAGCAGACCACCGTCGCCGCGGTGAAGTCCTACTACGAGACGTTCCTGACCCGCTGGCCGACCATCGCCGACCTTGCCGCGGCGGACGATGGGGACGTCATGGCGGCGTGGGCCGGCCTCGGCTACTACGCCCGCGCCCGCAACCTCGTCGCCTGCGCCCGTGTCGTCGCGGCGACCGGCTTTCCGGTCAGCCGCGAGGGCCTCGCCGGGCTCCCCGGCGTCGGCGACTACACGTCGGCCGCCATCGCCGCGATCGCCTTCGGCGAGCCGGCGCCCGTGGTCGACGGCAACGTCGAGCGCGTCGTCGCCCGCCTCACACGTCTCGCCCGGCCGCCGAAGACGGTCCGGCGCGAGGTCGAGGCGATCGTCGCGGCGATGCTGCCGGCGGACCGTCCCGGCGACTTCGCCCAGGCGATGATGGACCTCGGCGCCACCATCTGCACCCCGAAGTCGCCCGCCTGCGGCATCTGCCCGCTGCGCGAGGGCTGCGCGGCCTCCGCCGCCGGCGACATGCTCGACTATCCCGTCAAGGCGCCCAGACGCGCCCGCTCGGTGTGGCACGGCGTGGCGTTCGTTGCCGTCCGCCCGGACGGAGCCATCCTGCTGCGCCGCCGGCCCGCCAGGGGGCTGCTGGGCGGCATGGCGGAGGTGTTCGGCTCCGCCTGGGGCGGGCCTGTCGCCGTGCCCCTCGAGCACGCCCCGTTCGACGGCGGCTGGGCGGGCGTCGGCAGCATCACGCACGGCTTCACCCATGCCGAGCTCACCGTCGACGTCTACAGCGCCGCCGTCCCCGCCGACGCACCGACCCCGGCCGGCGCGTGGTGGGCGCTCCCCGACGACGCGGGCCTGCCGACGGTCATGAAGAAGGTCGTCGTCCGCGCCCTCGCGATGGCGGGCTGACGCCGGGCCCCGAAGGGCTCGGGCTTCACCGGGGAACGGGGGTCGCCTGTCCCCCGGACCCAGCCATCGCTGAATGAAGCCCTCGCGCTCCGTCCTGCCGCGCTTCAGCGACGGCTGGGTCCGAGGAACAGGCTGGGCCGTGCCGGTGTTGCCGCACGGGCGTCGTGTCGCCGGGAGGGGCCATGAAGAAAGGCGCCGGCCCGGGGGCCGACGCCTTGGATGCGTGTTCGCCGGACCTCCCGCGAGGGGCGGGAAGGGGCCTGCCTCAGTCGGCCGAGGCGGCGCGGGCCTCCTCGAGCCAGCCGTTCCACTGCTCCTGGTGGCCCTTGATCCAGGCGTCGGCGTGGCGCTCGATGTCCGCCTCCGAATCCTGGCCGTCGCGCATCAGAAGGTTCTCGGCCGAGATGTCGTTGGCCGAGAGCTTCATGATGGAGAAGAGCTTGGCCGCGGACGGGTTCGCCTCCGCGAACTCGCGGTTCGCGACGATGCGCTGGTCGTTCGCCTGGAAGCCGTAGTTCGAGCCGTCCGGAAGGGCGGTGTCGACGTCGGCCCGCTCGCCCGGGAGCGAGGAGAACGGCACCTGCAGCCAGACGACGTCCTCGCCCGGGACCAGCACGCCGGAGACCCAGTACGGGGTCCACGTGTAGTAGAGGATCGGCTCGCCGTTCTCGTAGCGCGTGATCGTGTCGGCGATGATGGCCGAGTAGGATCCCTGGTTGTGGGTGACCGTGTCGCGCAGGTCGAACGCGTCGAGCTGATGCTCGATCACCTTCTCGCAGCCCCAGCCCGGGGTGCAGCCGGTGAGGTCGGCCTTGCCGTCGCCGTCGTTGTCGAACAGCTTGGCGATCTCCGGGTCGGAGAGCTGCGAGATCTCGGTGATGTTGTGCTCGTCGGCGGTCTTCTTGTCGATCAGGTAGCCCTGCAGCGCGCCGGGCGAGTAGACGCCCTCGCGGTAGAGCTTCTCGTCGCCGCCGGCGGCGTTGTAGAAGTCGATGTGGAGCGGGTCCCAGTGGTCGGCCATGAAGGTGCCGTCACCGTTGCCGAGCGCGACGTGACCCGCCGCATACTCGAGCTCCTTGATGTCCTGGACGTCGTAGCCGAGCTCCTCGAGCGCCTTCATGACGAGCATCGTCTGGAAGGTCTCCTCGGCGATCGACGACTTCAGCGGGATCACCGTGACGCCTTCGCCGGGCTTGTCCTGTGCGAACGCCGTGCCGCCGACAGCCAGGCCGAGGCCGGCCGCGGTGATCGCGGCGACGCTGGTGCGGGTGAACTTGCGGAACATGAAATCTCCTGGACTGGGTTTCGGGTGCGGCTCTCCGCGAGCCGCGTGTCGGTGCCGGGCCGGCGCGCGGGGCGCCGGACGGCTCATTCGGCGGGACTGACGCCCGCGGTGGTTGATGGGGCCCGCCGGGAGCGGACGAACAGGCGCCGCACCAGGCCGATCGGCCCGGTCTCGTACCAGGCGACGTTGCCGCGATCGCGCTTGGAGACGCCCATCGCCTGGGTCATCCGGTCGATGATGATGGCGAGCAGCACGATGCCGAGGCCGCCGACGGTGGCGAGGCCCATGTCGAGCCGGCCGATGCCGCGCAGCACCATCTGGCCGAGGCCGCCGACGGCGATCATCGACGCGATCACCACCATCGAGAGCGCCAGCATCAGGGTCTGGTTCACGCCGGCCATGATGGTCGGCATCGCCACCGGGAGCTGCACCTTGCGCAGGAGCTGCCCCTTCGAGGCGCCGAAACTCTTCGCCGCCTCGATGAGGTCCTCCGGCACCTGGCGGATGCCGAGGTTGGTGAGGCGGATCAGCGGCGGCAGCGCGAAGATGATCGTCACCACCACGCCCGGCACGTTGCCGATGCCGAACAGCATGACGATGGGCACGAGGTAGACGAAGGCGGGCGTCGTCTGCATCGCGTCGAGCACCGGCCGGGTGATCGCCGCCACCCGGTCGTTGCGGGCGAGGAGGATGCCCGACGGCAGGCCGATCAGGATGCAGAAGAACACCGAGGTGAAGACGAGCGCGAGCGTCACCATCGCCTGGTCCCACGCGCCGATCAGGCCGATGAAGGCGAACGACAGCACGGCGCCGACGCCGAGCCGCCGCCCCGCCGCCTGCCAGGCGAGGAGGCCGATGAGGACGAGCATCACCAGCGCGGGGACGCCGAGCAGCGTCGATTCGATGGTCGACAGCACCCCGTCGATGGGCCAGCGGACGGCCTGGAACACCGGGCGGAAGTTCGCGACGACGAAGTCGAGCGCGCGCTCCACCCACGCCTCCAGCGGGATGATCGCGTGGTTGAAGGGGTCGAGGATGTCGAAGCTCGGCGCGTCGGTCGGCGCGTCGAGGCCGGACAGCCAGTCGGTGCTGGCGCCGTCCGAGGCGCCGGGGCCGTCGGCTCCGCCCGCCGCGCCGCCGGAGGTGCCGCCCCACGGATTAGGCGCCGCGTCAGCCGCAGATGCGTCCACGCCGGCCGGGGTGTCGGCTTGCGGGGCGTCGGCCTGCGGGGTGGGGGCGGCCGCGTCGGAGCCGCCGGAGCCTGTGGCCCAGGGGTTGCTGCTGGCGGGAGCGTCGCTGCCGTTCCCGCCGCCGCTCTGGGCGGCCCACGGGTTGTCGGCCTGCGCCAGCTCGATGCCGGGCGCGGCGGGGTCGGAGGTCGTGGTCGATGTGTGTGTGAACTCAGACATGGGCGACCTCGGCGTCGGTATCCGCGGCGGGGGCGTCGTCCCGGTGGAGCGCGCCCAGAAGGACCGCGCGGGACACGACGCCGAGATAGCGCCCCTTCTCGTCGACGACCGGGAGACCGCAGGGCGCCGCGTTCACCTCGCCGATGACGTCGCCGATGCGCCGGTCGGCGGCGAGCGGCTGGACGTCGGGGAGGAACGCCGCGGCGAGGTGCGTCTCGGACTTGCCGAGCTGATCCTCCAGGCTCGCCGACGAGACCACGCCGTGGAACTTCTGCTGCCGGTCGACGATGTAGGCGAAGTCCCGGTCGGCCTTGGCGATCCGCTCGCGCGCGGCGCGCAGCGTCCCGTCCCGGTCGAACATCGACACCTGCTGCTTGGAGGCGATGTCGCCGACCGTCAGGACCGTGGAGACGTCGACGCCGCGGAAGAAGGAGCGCACGTAGTCGTTGGCGGGGTTGGAGAGGATCTCGTCCGGCTTGCCGACCTGCACGACGAGACCGCCCTGCATGATGGCGATCCGGTCGCCGATGCGCATCGCCTCGTCGAGGTCGTGGGAGATGAAGACGATCGTGCGCTTCTCCTTCTCCTGCAGCGCCAGCAGCTCGTCCTGCATCTCGGTGCGGATGAGCGGGTCGAGGGCGGAGAACGCCTCGTCCATCAGGAGGATGGACGGGTCGTTGGCGAGCGCGCGGGCGAGGCCGACGCGCTGCTGCATGCCTCCCGACAGTTCGTTCGGATAGCTCTGCTCGTAGGGGGCGAGGCCGACCTGCTCCAGCGCGGCGCGGGCGCGGGCCTCGCGTTGCGCGAGCGAGACGCCGGACAGCTCCAGCCCGAACGATGCGTTCTGCAGCACGGTCATGTGCGGCATCAACGCGAACGACTGGAACACCATCGAGATGTGCTCGCGGCGGAAGGCGTTGAGCTCCTTCTCGCTCATCTGCGCGATGTCGCTGCCCTTGACGACGATCTCCCCGGCGGACGGGTCGATGAGGCGATTGAGCATCCGCACCAGCGTGGATTTTCCGGAGCCGGAAAGACCCATCACGACGAATATTTCGCCTTCCTTCACGTCAAAGGTGGCATCGCAGACGCCAATGGTCATCCCCGTACGACGGAACACCTCATCTTTGGTGAAACCTTCATGATAAAGCGCGATTGCTTTATCCGGGTCGGGTCCGAAAACCTTGAAGAGGTTTTTGACGGAGAGCGCGGCATCTGCCTCCAAGACGGCTAACCTTTCCTTCTGGGGATAGGATCTAGGTGTATGTCGTCAATCTGCTGCGTCAACCGGCGCGGGGCGAATTGGTGTCGGGATTCGGCTATGCGTCGCCCCCGGGCGCCGGCGCCCGGGGGCGGCGCGGGGTCGGGACAGGGAGTGGCGGAAGCGTGCGGACGCGCGTTCCCTCTATGCATCGCGCCCGGGCGTGCTAGGTCCTCGTGAAACACGCGACGCAAGCGTCTGGAGGATTCCATGCAGCTCACCTGGTACGGCCACGCCACCTTCCGCCTCGACATCGCCGGGCAGTCGATTCTCATCGACCCGTTCCTCACCGGGAACCCGACGTGGGGCAAAGGCTGGCAAGAGGCCGCCGACGGCATCACCCACATCCTGCTGACGCACGGCCATGGCGACCACATCGGCGACACCGTCCCCGTCGCCAAGGCGACCGGCGCGACCGTCGTGTCGAGCTTCGACATCTGCAACTTCGTCGGGCGCCAGGGCATCGAGAAGGTGAACCCCGGCAACCACGGCGGCACGCTCGACCTCGGCGGCGTCGCGGTGTCCTTCGTCAACGCCTTCCACTCGTCCGGCTTCGACGTCGACGGCAGCCCCGTCTACCTCGGCAACCCGCTCGGCTTCATCATCACCGCGCCGGGCGAGAAGACCGTGTACGTAATGGGCGACACCGGCATCTTCGGCGACATGGGCCTCTACAACGAGATCTGGGAGCCGAAGGTGGGCCTCGTGCCGATCGGCGACCGCTTCACCATGGGCGGCAAGCTCGCGGCTCTTGCGTGCAGGAAGTTTTTCAATTTCGATACCGTCGTGCCCTGCCACTACGGGACCTTCCCGATGCTCGACCAGACGCCCGACACGTTCCTCGCCGAACTGGGCGACAAGGCCGGCATCGTGACCATCCCCGAGGTCGGCAAGGCGTTCTCGCTCTAGGTCCGGCGGCCTTCCAGACATGTTCGACGTCTCGATCCTGATCACCTTCGTGCTGGCCTCGGCCGCGCTCGCGATCGTCCCCGGCCCGACGGTCAGCCTCATCGTGGCCAATTCGCTGCGACGGGGGCCGGCCGCCGGCCTCGCCAACATCGCCGGCACGCAAGTGGGCGTCGCGACGATGATCCTGGTGCTGATCGCGGGTCTCGACGCCATCGTGACGATGATCGGCGAGGCGTTCGTCGTGCTGAAGCTCCTGGGCGCGGCCTACCTCGTCTGGCTCGGCATCAAGCACCTGCGCTCGGATGGCGAGCTCGCGCGGGTGGAGGGCGATTCGCGCTCCCTCCTCGGCTACGCTGTGCAGGGCTTCTTCGTGATCTGGGCGAACCCGAAGGCGCTCCTGTTCTTCGGCGCCTTCATCCCGCAGTTCGTCGACCGTAGCGAGCCGATCGGCATCCAGATCGCGGTGTTCGGCGGGATCTTCATGCTGGTCGCGGGCATCTTCGACTGCATGTACGCGGTCCTCGCCGGGCGGGCCGGTCAGCTCCTGACCCGCTCGCGCGTGCGGCTGGCGGAGCGGCTGACCGGCGGCCTCCTCGTCATGGGCGGCACCGCGCTCGCCTTCGCCCGCCGCTGAAGCGGCGCCTGCCGCCGCCACGCGCCCCGCGGCGGCGCACCTCGTGCGAAGGTCCGACGCGGCCGTTTGTCGCCGTTCCGCGGCGCGTTCCGCGGGCGGCGTGGGCGCCCGCGGGTCCGGGGCGGATGCGCCTCCCGGCATCGCCGCGAGCACGAATCCGGGGCCGGCCGGACGCGGGTGTTCGGAAACGTCCGGGGAGCGCGAAATCGCCCTTTTCCAGACCCTTGGGCACGACTATATTGGGACCCAGGCGAGGCTGCGCGGTTCGTTAGGACAATTGCATCCCCGGGGCCTTATCGATCCTAAAGGGAGCTGTCCCTGTTCCGGCTCGTGGGCTGGAGCAAAACGGCGCCCACCTACTTTGTAGGTCCCGGGATCGAACCGTCCGACGGCCGATGTGGCTTCGCCCCCCATCCCCTTTCGGGGCTCGCCCGGCACGGGCGGCGGTCCTCCCGCGGCGACCGGCATCGTGCCCCTCGGCACTCCCCCAACCTCCCTCGGCACAACCCGATTTTTCGCGCTTCGGTAAATCCTGAGTGTAGCGCTATCTTGCCCTTCGCTCGCGGATGACGCACATGCGCTCCCAAAGACCAATTCTCTGGAGGGCACGGCATGACCGTCAAGCTGGCTATCAACGGGTTCGGGCGTATCGGACGCAACGTGTTGCGCGCAATCGTTGAAAACGAGCGCACCGATGTCGAAGTCGTCGCCATCAACGATCTCGGGCCGGTCGAGACCAACGCGCACCTCCTGCGCTACGATTCCGTGCACGGGCGGTTCCCCGGCACCGTCACCGTGAACGGCGACACCATCGACCTCGGCCGCGGTCCGATCCGCGTCACCGCCGAGCGCGACCCGAAGGCGCTGCCCTGGTCGGACGTCGACGTCGCGATGGAGTGCACCGGCATCTTCACCGCGCGTGATAAGGCCGCCCTGCACCTCGAGAACGGCTCCAAGCGCGTCCTCGTCTCCGCCCCGGCGACGGGTGCGGACAGGACGGTCGTCTTCGGCGTGAACGACAAGGCGCTGACGAAGGACGACCTCGTCGTCTCCAACGCGTCGTGCACCACGAACTGCCTCGCCCCGGTCGCCTACGTCCTCAACAAGACGATTGGCATCAAGCGCGGCTTCATGACGACGATCCACTCCTACACGGGCGACCAGCCGACGCTCGACACCCTCCACAAGGACCTCTACCGCGCCCGCGCCGCGGCGATGAACCAGATCCCGACGTCGACCGGCGCCGCCAAGGCCGTCGGCCTCGTCCTGCCGGAGCTGAACGGCAAGCTCGACGGCGTGTCGATCCGCGTCCCGACCCCGAACGTGTCGGTCGTCGATCTCACCTTCGAGGCGGCGCGCGACGTCACCGTGGACGAGATCAACGCCGCGATCCGTGCCGCGGCCGACGGCGAGCTGAAGGGCATCCTCGGCTACACCGACGACAAGCTCGTCTCGATGGACTTCAACCACGATTCGCACTCGTCGATCTTCGCGACGCCGGAGACGAAGGTGATGGACGGCAACTTCTGCCGCATCCTCTCCTGGTACGACAACGAGTGGGGTTTCTCGAACCGCATGACCGACACCGCGGTCGCGCTGGCGAAGCTCATCTAGCTCGCAAGGCCCGGCGCGCCCGTCTGGCGCGCCGGCACTCCGTCCCGGCCGCCTTCCGTGGCCGGGATCCCCGTTCCGGGCCACCACGACCGGCGGCCGGACCTGCCGGGCAAGGCTGAAATCCGCCTCCGGCCGCAGGGCATGCAACCGCCTGCCACCCCGGCCTTCGTCCGCGCCGCACGCGACGACGTTCACCCTACGCTTCATCAGGCAGACCGCCGTCGCGCGGCGAATCGCCGACCCGGCGCGGGTCAGATGAAGAGGTCGTGCGTCTGCATCGCGAAATCGGCGGCGCCGAAGTCCTCGAACGTGACGGCGGGGCCTGCATCGTTCGGAGCGGCAAAGGACGCGTCGTCCTCCTCCGGGCCGAAGATCGAATCCTGGAACAGGATCTCGTCGAAGATGTCCGGCGCGTTCGCGGCCGGCGCCGTCCCCTGGTCCGCCGGGGCGTCCTGCAGGTTCGAGGACGCGACGTCCGGCGCGATGACGATTTCCACCCTGCGGTTTTCCGCGCGCTCTTCCGTCGACATGGCGACACTCCCTTCATTGGCGGACGACCAGAACCGGCCGCCCAGCCCGAGGTAGTGACTGCCCGGACGCAACCCTGTGCCGGCGAGCACGCCGTCCGTTGCCGGGGCAGCACGTTGACGATCGTGGCGTTTCGGGGTGTCCGGCCGCCACGTCGTCTTCGGCGTACGCCGGCCCGGAACGCGGCCGCCGCCCGTTCCGGCGGCGCAAAATCCCGCAATCCTAGCGCGATCGGTCCCGCCACTCTGTGTTGAGGAGCACAGCCTGCCGTTTTGGCTGGTGCAATCTCCCATCCGGGAGTGATCCACATCACCGGCCGCATTGCGCTCGCGGCCCAACGGAGCCGATCGCATGCACATCGAACCGCCGTTCCGTCTGGCCACCGCGGCCGACGGCCCGATCCTCGCCCGATTCATCATGTGGGCGGGCGAGGGGCTTCCGATGCTCGTCTGGCAGGACCTCGCGGGCGACGGCGGCGATCCGTGGGCCATCGGCGGGGAACGGATGGCCCGCAAGGCCGAGGCCGGCGAGGTCATCGTCGCGGACCGGGACGGGGCGGCGGTCGCGGGGCTGATGGGCTACCCGATCCGCGACACGGAGGGGACCGACGGCATGCCGCCCCGCTTCGTCCCGCTGCAGGAGCTCGAGAACCTCGCGGTCGGCTCCTACTATATCCACGTCCTCGCCACCTTGCCGCAGGCGCGCGGCGAGGGCTGGGGCGGCAGGCTCATCGACCTCGCCGAGGGCATCGCCGCCGAGGAGGGCATCGGCGAGATGTCGATCATCGTCTCGGACGCCAACCGCGGTGCGCGGCGACTTTACGAGCGCAAGGGCTACGGCGAGGCGGCGCGCCGTCCCGCGGTGAAGGACGGATGGGAGAACCCCGTGACGGACTGGGTCCTTTTGCGCAAGAGTCTCTCCTGAACCGAAGCGGGCGCCGGAGGCCGGCGGCCACCCGCGATGCGACGATCCGGCCGGTGGGAGAGTTCAGGATGGAATATTCGCCGCTCGGCCAATCGGGCATGATGGTCTCGAAATTCGTGTTCGGCACCGTCACCTTCGCCGGCACCCACGGCTTCCATCAGGTCGGCTCGACGGGTGTCGACGACGCGCGCCTCCTGATCGACATGGCGATCGACGCCGACGTCAACGCCTTCGACACGGCCAACATCTATTCGCGCGGCGATTCGGAGATCGTCCTCGGCGAGGCGATCCATGACCGGCGGGACGACGTCCTCGTCTTCACCAAGGTCCGCACCGCGATGGGCGACGGACCGAACGACCGCGGCGCTTCCCGCGTCCACATCATGCGCCAGATCGACGCGTCCCTGAAGCGGCTCAAGACCGACTGGATCGACCTCTACTGGGTCCACCAGTGGGACGGCGTGACGCCCGTCGAGGAGACGGTCGGGACCATGCAGGACCTGATCCGAGCCGGGAAGATCCGCTACTGGGGCGTTTCCAACTATTCCGGCTGGCAGCTCGCCAAGACGGTGATGACAGCGCGGATGATGGGCGCCCCGCAGCCTATCGCCCAGCAGATCAACTACACGCCCGAGGCGCGGCAGGCCGAGTACGAGCTGCTCCCGGCCGGCGAGGACCTCGGCGTCGGGGCGATGATCTGGAGCCCCCTCGGCGAGGGGCTGCTGACGGGCCGGATCGACCGCGACACGCCGCCCGCGCCCGGCACCCGCCAGGCCGACTGGCCGGAGCCGCACATCATCGACACCGGAAGGCTCTGGGACGTGATCGACGTTCTGAAGGGCGTGGCGGCGGAGGTCGGGCGCAGCGTGCCGCAGGTGGTGCTCGCGTGGCTGCGCGACCGGCCGAACGTGCATTCGATCGTCCTCGGCGCGCGAACCGCGGCACATCTGGAGGACAACCTCGGGGCCCTCGACCTGACGCTGACGCCCGAGCAGGCGGCGCGAATCGAGATCGTGGGCCGTCCGGCGGCGATCTTCCCGCTGTGGCACCGCGCGCTCAACGGCATGGACCGCGTGACGGAGGCCGAGCGATCCTACCTCGAAGGTCACCGGGAGGCGGTGCTCGGCGGGCTGCGCAAGGCGGACTGACGTCGCCCGTATGGCACGAAAATGCCCGCACGGCGGAACCGCGCGGGCGCTCCTCGACCAACCAGGGGTCCGAGGGGAGGGGCGAGGACATCGTCCCTCCGTTCAGTCAGGCTGGGCTCAGACCTTGTCGCCAAGCGCGCCCTTTACGGCGCCCTTCGCCTTGTCGACTTCACCGCGGGCCTTCTGTTCGTGGCCCTCTGCTTCCATCTTGCGGTCGCCGGTCGCGCGGCCTGCCGCGACCTTGACCGAACCGGCGGCCTCTTTCGCGTGGCCCTTGGCCTTGTCTTTCAACTCACCCATGACACGAACCTTTCAGGTTAAGTCCGCACCGTCGAAGCGGCGGTGGGACCTAACAAATGTTCGGGACACGACCGGGTTTCATGACATCTCAGTAATTTTTTCACCGCATTAATCGAATGCGTCATCCGGCCATGGCAATGCCGCACTCGTCTCGTTCTGACCGTGTAGACCGTTCCCACAAGCGTGCTTCGCGTTTAAGAAAGCTGCGGTTTTGAATGGTGACTGGAGGATCCGTTGTCCGACGCCCGTACCCTTGATGACATTGGACCCGTCGCCGGCAAGCGCGTCCTCGTCCGTGTCGACCTGAATGTGCCCATGAAGGACGGGGCGGTCTCGGACACGGCGCGTCTCGTCGCGGTGAAGCCGACGGTCCTGGAGCTTGCGGACAAGGGCGCGAAGGTGATCCTTCTCGCCCACTTCGGTCGGCCGAAGGGCGAGCGGATCGCGGACATGAGCCTCGAGCCGGTGGTCGGCGCGCTGGCCGAGACGCTGGGCCGCGACGTCGCCTTCGCGTCCGACTGCATCGGCGAGCCGGCGGCCGAGGCCATCGCCAGGCTCCCCGACGGCGGCATCCTCGTCCTGGAGAATACCCGCTATCACAAGGGCGAAGAGAAGAACGACGCCACCTTCGCCGACGCCCTCGCCGCCAACGGCGACATCTACGTCAACGACGCCTTCTCCGCCGCGCACCGCGCGCACGCCTCGACCGAGGCGATCGCCCACCGTCTGCCGGCCTACGCGGGCCGCTCGATGGAAGCCGAGCTCACCGCGCTCGCCAAGGCGCTGTCGCACCCCAAGCGGCCGGTGATGGCCGTGATCGGCGGCGCGAAGGTCTCCACCAAGATCGAGCTGCTCGAGAACCTCGTCTCCAAGGTCGACGCGCTGGTCGTCGGCGGCGGCATGGCCAACACGTTCCTGCACGCGCTGGGCGTCGACATCGGGCACTCCCTGGTGGAGCGGGAGATGGCCGACACGGCGCTGAGGATCATGACGGCGGCCGAGCGGGCCGGCTGCGCGATCATGCTGCCTAAGGACGCGATCGCCGCGGAGAAGTTCGAGGCGGAATCGCCGCACATCCACGTCGGCGTCAACGAAGGCATCGACCACGACAAGATGATCCTCGATGTCGGCGGCCGCACGGTCCACCAGATCAACGAGGAAATGGACCGCGTGAATACGCTGGTCTGGAACGGTCCGCTCGGCGCGTTCGAGCTGAAGCCGTTCGACCGCGGCACGGTCGCGGTCGCGCGCCATGCGGCCAAGCGCACCGCGGCGGGCATGCTGTCCGTGGCCGGTGGCGGCGACACGGTGGCGGCGCTGGCGCATGCCGGTGTGGCGGACAAGTTCACCTATCTTTCGACGGCCGGCGGAGCCTTCCTGGAGTGGCTGGAAGGCAAGCCCTTGCCGGGCGTCGAAGCTTTGAAGCCGCACGATTAAGCGGTAGAAGAAGCGAAACGAAATCTAAAGCGCCGAGAGGTTTGAGATGAGTGAGACGTTGCAGGACATTGCCGCGGCCATGATGGCCGATGGTCAGGGCATCCTGGCTGCGGATGAGTCCACTGGTACGATCCAGAAGCGTTTCGACCAGATCGGTGTCGAGAACACCGAGGCGAACCGCCAAGCTTATCGTGAGCTGCTGTTCACTGCCGACGAGGCAATGAAAAACTATGTTTCGGGTGTCATCCTCTTCGATGAGACCCTGCGGCAGTCGACGCTGGACGGTCGCCGCTTCGCCGAGGTGATCAAGGCGGCGGGCGCCGTCCCGGGCATCAAGGTGGATGCCGGCGCCAAGCCGCTCGCCCTCTTCCCGGGCGAGAAGGTGACCGAGGGCCTCGACGGCCTGCGCGGCCGCCTGCAGGAGTACTACAAGCTGGGCGCCCGCTTCGCGAAGTGGCGCGCGGTGATTGACATCCTGCCGGCCGAGGGCCTGCCGACCACGGGCGCGATCGCCTGCAACGCCCATGCGCTGGCGCGCTATGCGGCGCTCTGCCAGGAGAACGGCATCGTCCCGATCGTCGAGCCGGAAGTGATCATGGACGGCCCGAACTCCCACCACGACGTCGACACCTGCTACAAGGTGACCGAGCTGACGCTGAACATCGTGTTCGACGAGCTCTATGCGCAGCGCGTGGACCTCACCGGCATGATCCTGAAGCCGAACATGATCGTGCCGGGGCAGAACGGGCCGCAGGTGTCGACCCGCGAGGTCGCCGAGCGGACCGTCGAGTGCCTCAAGGCGACGGTGCCGGCGGCGGTTCCGGGCATCGCCTTCCTGTCGGGCGGCCAGTCCGACGAGGCGGCGACCGAGCACCTCGCGATCATGAACCAGATCGGCGGCTTCCCGTGGAAGATGACCTTCTCCTACGGCCGTGCCCTGCAGCAGGCGTGCCTGAAGGCGTGGAGCGGCAAGAAGGAGAACGTCCCCGCCGCGCAGGCCGCCTTCAAGCACCGCGCGAAGATGAACGGTCTCGCCGCGCTGGGCCGCTGGCGTGCCGAGGACGAGCGCGAAGCTGCGTAACCGGTCGAGAGCGATGATCGTGAGGTTCATGGCATGCAAAGGCTGATCCTCACGGTGCCCTCCGGCACCGCGCCGCAACGCGTCGCGGCGGCGCTGGAGAGCGGTGATGTCGCTGCGGTGGTGTTCGGAGGGCCCGATGTGCCCTCTGAACTCATTCTGGCGGCGCAGAATGCGGGCGCGGCGGCGCTCGTCGAGCGCGAGCTGACCGAGGGCAGAAACGCCTGGCCGGTGCCCGACATCGCCGACGGGGTGCACCTGACGGGCGATTTTGCCGCACGGATCGCCGCGGTCGAGACACGGCCCGAGGGGCTGACGGTGGGCGCGAGCGCCGCATCCCGACATGAGGCGATGACCCTAGGCGAAGCCGGGTCCGATTATGTATGGTTCGGGACGACGGCGAGCTTGTTGGAGTCCGCGGCGGAAATGGCCTGCTGGTGGCAGGCCCTGTTCGAAGTCCCGGCCGTCCTCGCGGGGCCGGCGGACGACGCCGCCATGGCCCTGATGATCGCGACACGTGTGGAGTTCATCGCGGTGAATGTGTTCGAGTCTGACGCCGATCCCGCTGGTCGGGTGGCGGCCATCAACGCGCTGCTACGAGAAGGCGCCGTGACATCGTGAGGCGCGCGATGGTGGCGCTCGCGGCAGGGATTGTCGCTGCGTCGACGGTGGCCCCCGTGCTGGCGCAGTCACCCCCTGCGGGCGAACCCGCCGAGGCCGAGCAGCAGCCCGGCCCCCTCGGCCGCATCGGCCGTTTCACCGGACGGATGACCGACCGGGTGACGGGGACCGTGCGCGGCCTTGTGCCCTCGTTCGGCCGCGACAGCGACGAGGAGAGCGCCGGGCCGATGGTCCTGTCGCCCGCGCAGCCGGCACCGGCCGCGCCGGCCGCGGGCGTCGCGGGGACCGGCGCCACGCCCCAGTACCCGACCGCGGCATCCTCCCTCGCCCCCGCCGAGCCGGCGCCGTCCGGACCCATCCGTCTGACGCCGGAGCCGTCCGCGCCGTCCCGCGCGGCGACCGCCGCGCCGGCACGCCCGGCGCCGACGCCGTCCGCCGCACCGCGCGCCGTCGAGCGTGCCGCGACGCCGGCACCTGCTGCCCCCGCCACGCCGACGGAACCGT